>CAJBSQ010000462.1 GCA_903958265.1 uncultured Planctomycetaceae bacterium | reverse complement strand
GTCGTCCGGCCCCATCGTGAACAGGTCGCCGATCGGCAGGACCGCCACGTCGATGCCCCTCCCACCGCGTGGCTGTCCGATCCGCTCCATGTCGGAAAACAGCGCCGTGTCACCCGCGACGTACACCCGCCTGCCCCCCACGTCGAGCAGCCACCCGCAGGGCGTGCCGCCGTAGGTGCCGTCCGGCAGGCTCGACGAGTGCCAGGCACATTCCATTTTCGCGGTGCCACCGGGAACGGCCGTGGTGCCGCCGAGATTCATCGGCTGCACATCGGCGACCCCCTGCTTCCCCAGCCACTGGGCGATCTCCCAGTTGCAGAACACCTTCGCCCGCGTCCGCGTGGCGATCGCGACGAGGTCGGCCACGTGATCGAAGTGCCCATGGGTGACGAGGATCGCGTCACAGGCCACGTCGGCCGCCTTCATCGAGGCGGTCGGGCACTCGTCAAAAAATGGATCGACGAGCAGCACGCCGACGCCGGTATCCACGAGCCACGTGGCATGACCGGTCCAGGTGAGCGTCACGGGCATCGGAGAGCCTCCACGGGGAATCGAGCCAGTATCGTGATATCGTGAGCGTGCGTCCGCCGCACCGGTGTCATGGCCGCAGGCGGGCCATCATCAGGCGTTTGTAATCCTCGACGCCGGGCTGACCGTACGGATTGGTGCCGACGAGTCGGCCCTCCACCACCGTGGCGAGCATCAGCATCTGGAGCAGTTGCCCGACCACGTGCTCGTCGATCCTCGGTAGGAGGATGTCGGCGGTGGGCCGCTTCGCCCCCGCGTAGGCCTCGTTGGTGCCGGCAACGGCGGCGGCCAGCATCTCGGGCCAGGTCGTGCCCACGAGGTCGTCGAGCTTGTCCTGGTCGGCCCCGTAGGAGCCGAGCTTCGGCAGGGCGAGCCGGTCCCGCCGCGGTTCGCCCACGACGAGGTTCGTGATCAGCTTGTCGCGGCGGCCGTCCTGGTGCTGCTGCCCCCGGGAATGGAGGTCGCGGGTGGTGACAGCCGTCAGCGGCGTGGCCCCCTGCCCTGCTTTGCCGAGGCTCTCCGAGAGCAGCTGGTCGTACCACAGCCCCACCGCCTCCAGCCGGTTGCTCCAGCTGGAGAGCACGCGGATCGTCGCACCGGCCTCGACCTCGGCGAGGTGCGAGACGGCCACATACTGCAGCACCGGGTTGTCGGCGACCGGCGCCTCGCGAAACCGGCGGTTCATCGCCGCGGCCCCTTCGAGCAGCCGCACCACGTCGATGCCCACGATCGACGCCGGCAGGAGGCCGACCGCCGTGAACACGGAGAACCGGCCGCCGACGCCGTCGGGAATGTCGAACACGTCCGGACAGCCGATCGCCTTCGCGAGCTCCGCCAGCCGCCCCGCCTTCCCGGTGACGGGCACCACGGCCTGGGCGAGGCGGGCCACGTCGCCGCCGACGGCGTCGAGCAGCGCCGCGAGAAACAATCGCGTGGCCACGGCCGTCTCCAGCGTGCCCCCGCTCTTGCTCACGACGAGCACGGCCCAGCGGTCGAGCAGGTCGTCGCCCCGCGGCTTGCCCGCGGGAGCCACGAGATCCAGCAACCCCTGCGCCGAGTCGTTGTCCATGGTGAAGCCCTCGAACGAGAGCCTTGGCCGCCCGCCGCGTTCCCCACGCGGGAGCTCGTTGTGGCACGGATGACAGCAGGCCTCGAACAGCGCCCGCGTGCCCATGTACGAGCCACCGATGCCGAGCACGATCACCCGGTCGACCGCCTCGCGGATCCGTCGCGCCGTCTGCAGGATCGCGAACAGTTCGCTCTCCAGACGCGTCGTGCCGTAGTCGGCGAGCAGCCGGTCGGGGAGGTCGATGAACGCGGGGTCGAGCGACTCGCCCGGCTTCGCTCCTCCCTGCCGCCAGCGGTCGAGGTCGGCCAGCGACTCGGCCCTCGCTGCCTCCAGCCTGCCGGATGAGGTCAAGTCGAAACTGCGCGCCATGCGCGACCAGCGCATCAGCAGCGACGGGGTCGTCGTCATCAAGGCGCAAAAGCATCGCAGCCTGGAACGCAACCGGGAGGACGGACTGGTCCGACTGCGC
>CAJBSQ010000461.1 GCA_903958265.1 uncultured Planctomycetaceae bacterium | reverse complement strand
AGCAAAGGATAGCCCGGTCAATGGCACCTCCGCACCGGTCTTCCGGCTGATGAGCGACTCGTGAGCCTCGGGAGGAGCGGCCCGGGCGTCCGGAGCGGGTTTCTCGAAACGCCCCGCACCCGCTTCGGTGGCGTTTTTCTGGCGTCTCTAGCAGACCGCGTCCCAGTCGGCCGTTCCCGGGGCTTCGACGCCTCGCGTCCGACGCCGGTCAGAGGCTGTGGATGTCGATCACGGACAGCTCGTCTATCCGTCCCTGAAAGATTGCCCGGTCGTCATGGACCTGCACGAACTCTCCCCAGTCGGTCGGCGGGCCACGGGCGGGAGAGAGGGGCGGTGGTTCGAGTGGTTCGCCGAGGTGTGTCAGGATCTTCCGGATCGGCCCCGGAGAAATGCGTCAGGAAGATCGACTCGCCCGTCAGCATCCGCTTGCCGGCGCTGGCGAGCTTGCCGAAGAAGCCCTGCTCCGGATCCGAGCCGTCGCCCATCTTGGCGGCGAACTCGATCCCATCCTCCATGTAGTTCATGGCCCCGGCCTCGGCCACCACCGTCTCGCCCGGGTCGAGCTCGACCTCGACAATCTGCATCTCCGAGCCGAGAATCTCGTAGTCAACCTTGTGGCACGGCATGTCAGCGGCTCCTGGCGGAAAAGGAACGGGAACGACTCACCGTCGGCAGACGACTCCCCATGATACGAATTGCCCTGGGTCTCATCCTCTGCGCGACCGCGATGCCCGCCGCGGCGGCGGAGAAGCCCAACATCGTGGTCGTGCTGTTCGACGACCTGGGCTATGGCGAGCCGACGTGCTACAGGCCGGAATCCAAGCTCAAGACGCCCCGGCTCGACGGGCTCGCCGCAGGGGGCATGCGGTTCACCGACGCCCACTCGGCCTCCGCCGTCTGCACGCCTACCCGCTACGGCCTGCTCACCGGCCGCTATCCGTCGCGCGTCGGCCAATACGGCGTGTTCACCAGCTTCGACCCGCCGCTGATCCCGGAGTCTCGGCTCACCGTCGCCTCCTTCCTCAAGCGACACGGCTATGAGACGGCCTGCATCGGCAAGTGGCATCTGGGCTTGAAGTGGCAGGATGTCCGGGCGACCAAGGGCGCCGTGCCGATCGGATCACGGGTCGCCAGCGGCCCGAACCAGGTGGGCTTCGACTTCTTCCATGGCTTCACCCACGCCCGCAACATCGAGACCATCATCGAGCAGGATCGGGTGGTCGCGCATGTCCGGGACGTGGAGAACCAGCCGCGGATGATCGCCAAGGCCGTGGAGTGGCTCGAAAAGCGTGAGGCCGGCAAGCCGTTCTTCCTCTACTTCCCCATGTGTCCGCCCCACACGCCCATCGCCCCCGCCCCGGAGTTCGCCGGCAAGACCGGTGCGGTGGACGAGGTGAAGCAGGACCCGAAATACGGCGACTGGGTCTATCAGGGCGACCACATGCTCGGCCAGATCCTCGACGCCCTCGACCGCAAGGGCCTCGCCGAGAACACGCTGGTGATCGCCACCGCCGACAACGGGGCGGCCGGACGTGCCTACCCGCCGCTGCGGGGAAGCAAAACCCAGATCCACGAGGGTGGCCACCGCGTGCCCTTCGTGGCCCGCTGGCCGGGCACGATCGAGCCGGGCTCGGTGTCGGATCAGACGATCTGCCTCAACGACCTGCTGGCCACCTGCGCGGAGATTCTCGACGTCACGCTGCCCGACGACGCGGGCGAGGACAGCGTCAGCATCCTGCCCGCCTTGCGTGGCACGACGAGTGAACCGCTCCGCGAGGCCACGATCCACCAGTCGGCCGCCCGCGAGCTCGCGATTCGCCAGGGGCGATGGAAGCTCGTCTTCTCCGGCAAGCAAGGCACCCGCCTCTACGACCTCTCGACCGACCTCGGCGAGACCCGCGACCTGACCGGCGAGCAGCCGGAGACGGTCGCCCAGCTCACCACCCTGATGAAGCGATTCATCGCGGACGGCCGCAGCACGCCCGGTGCGCACCAGCCCGTCGATCCTAGGGTGAAATGGCCTGTGCCGTAGGCAGGGCCAAGACCTGACCCTGCGCCAGCAGCCGCTCCCGGAGGGCGGGGTACGGCACTTCCTGCACCGTCCGGCCCTGTTTCGCCGCCGCCGCGGCCGCCACCCCGGCCGCCTGGCCGATCACCATCCACGCCCCCTCGATCCGCAGCGACGCCATCGCGACGTGCGTTGAGGAGAGAGCTACCGGCACGAGCAGGTTGGT
>CAJBSQ010000460.1 GCA_903958265.1 uncultured Planctomycetaceae bacterium | reverse complement strand
GGCCAAGGAGGCGACAGCCGCGGCGACGCTGAAGCTCCGGCAGGTGACCGACGGGATGTCGAAGACGCTGCTCGCCGCGGAGTTCATCCACATCGACTCGGGAAGCGCGGCACCGGGCAACGTGCGGCCGTGGATCCTCTCCAACAACGGGCAGCGCGGGCTCTACACCTCGAAGATCGTCGATCTCTCCCCGAATCAGGTCGTGATGAGAGACGTGGGCGGCGTGCAGTTCAACGAACTCCCCTTCAGCAGCAAGCATCCAGGCGGAGTGATGGGCGTGTACGGTGACGGAAGCGTCCGCTGGATCGACGACATGATCGCGATCGACGCCTACAAGGCCCTGGCCACCGCTGCGGGCGGGGAAGTAGCCGCCGGGCAATGAGCGTGACACCGATGACGATGACGACACCGACGTGGGTGAGATTCGGGTGGCGCTGCGGCGTGGTGGCGGCATGCCTGCTGGCGGTCGGCTGCGGCCGCCGCGTCGCGCTCGTGCCCGCCGAGGGGCGGGTGACGCTCGATGGCAAGCCGCTGGAGTTTGGCGCCATCATGGTCCAGCCGACGGCCGGGCCGGCGGCCCAGGGTAAGATCAACAGCGACGGCACATTCCGCCTCGGTACGTTCAAGCCCGACGATGGAGCGATCCCGGGGCAGGCGACGGTGCGGGTGATCTGCCGCAAGGATGTGACGCAGCCGGGCGGCGAGCGGGCCTACGGCCCCAGCCTGATTCCGGATCGGTACGGCCGTTTCGACACCAGCGGTCTGACGGTCGAGATCAAGGCCGGGATGAAGCCCCTCACAATCGACCTCTCCCGCAAATGATGCTTCACCGCAACCGCTCGCTTCACACCTGGGTTCTCGTGGGCGCAGCCTTCGCAACGACTCGGGGTGCGGTCGGTCAAGCCGCCGTCGAGGCCGACGTCGTCGTGTACGGGGCCACGGCCACGGGGCTGGCCGCCGCGATCCAGTCGGCCCGCATGGGTCACAGGACCGTCGTCGTGGAAGCCTCCGACCACGTTGGCGGGATGACGACCGGCGGGCTGTCGAGCAGCGACGTGGGCAAGGCCTGGTCGATCGGCGGCGTCGCCTCGGAGTTCTACGCGCGCGTGGGCCGGACGTATGGCCCCGAGGAGCGGACGGCCTTCGGGTCGGACGACCGGGTGTTCCACTTCGAGCCCAAGGTGGCCCGTGCCGTGTTCGACGCCTGGCTCCGCGAGGCCGGCGTCGAGGTGATCACGAGCGAGCCGCTCGATCTGGCCGCGGGCGTGATCAAGAAGGACGGCCGGATCGAGTCGATCCGCAGCGAGTCGGGCCGGGTGTTTCGCGGCAGGGTGTTCATCGACGCCAGCTTCGAGGGCGACGTGATGGCGAAGGCGGGTGTGTCCTCCACAGTCGGCCGCGAGCCCGAGTCGAAGTATGGCGAGTCGCTCGCCGGGATCCGCCGCGGCGACCGCAAGCCGCGGCCGCACTACACGCAGGGCGACAAGGACCACTTCACCACCGCCGTCGATCCCTACGTCACGGCCGGCGATCCGGCGAGTGGGCTGCTGCCGTGGGTGAAGCAGGTCGACTTTGCCACGTTCGTCAACGGCACCGGCGACGAGGGCCTCCAGGCCTACAACTACCGGCTCTGCGTGACCGACGATCCGGCGAACCGGATCCCGTTCGAGAAGCCCGAAGGCTATCGTGAACTCGACCACGAACTCCTTCTGCGGGTGCTGGAGTCGGGCGACGTCCGCCTGCCGATCCTGATCCACAAGCTTCCCAACCGGAAGTTCGACTGGAACAGCATGCACGCCGTGGGGACCGACCTGCCCGGGGCGAACTGGGGCTATCCCGAGGCGAATCACGTCGAGCGGGCGCGGATCGCGGCGGCCCACGCCCTCTACGCCAAGGGCGTGATGTGGACGCTCGCCTACCACCCTCGCGTGCCCGAGTCGATCCGTGAGGTCGTCTCGCGGCACGGCTGGTGCAAGGACGAGTTCGCGGCCGGAAGGGGCTTCTCGCCGCAGCTCTATGTCCGCGAGGGACGGCGGATGCTGGCCGACGCGGTGGTCACGCAGGGAGTCTGCATGGGCAAGGAGCCCTGCGAGGATCCCGTGGCCCTCGGCTCGTTCGGGCTCGACTCCCATGCCGTGCAGTACTTCGTGAACGAGCAGGGGCACGTGCACCGTGAGGGTGTGTTCTGGATCGTGCCGCCGAAGCCCTATGGCATCTCCTGGCGGGCGATCCGCCCCAAGCGGGAGGAGTGCACGAACCTGCTCGTGCCCACGTGCGTCAGCGCCTCGCACGCCGCCTACGGCTCGCTGCGGATGGAGCCTGTCTACATGGCCCTCGGGCAGGCGGCCGGGACGGCGGCGGCATTCGCGATCGAGGCCGGCTCCGCCGTGCAGGATGTCCCCTATGCCATGCTCCGCGACCGGCTGCTGGCCGACGGCGCCAAGCTTTCCGGCAACGCCGCCCCGCGGCCCAAGGCCGGCGGGAAAGCCGACGACAATCCGCGGCCGGTCAAGCTCGACGCCGCTGGAGCACGAGCACCCAGTCCTGCGGAGCCGGCAGCCTCGGCGCCTTGAACTCGCCGTGTGGCGCGACCACGGGCCCCAGGTCGAACCGGCGCCCGCGGACCGGGTCGAGGTAGAAGGCGTCGTACCGCACGTCCGGCTCGACACCCTTCACCACCGGGCCCTGCCAATCGTAGATCTTCCGTTTGGGGCGATAGAGGATCCGCACCTCGCCCGGGATCCCGGCGGCGAAGCAGCCGTCCTGGCACCATTCGGGGTGCGGCTCGAACCTCCACCACTCAAAGCCCTCGAGGAACCGTCTGCCGAGTCCAACCTGCACAGCCCCCGGGTAGGCCATGCCCTCCCGCCACGTCGCCCAGTCGTAGACCGGCTCGATGCCCGGATCGCCCTCGACCCCCGCCTGCCAGACGCCGGCCGCGCCGTATGTGTGGCCGGCGGCTCCACTGAGGAGCACGCTCCAGAAAAGCTGCCGCTGCACGTCCTCGAAGTTGGTCTGCATGTGCCGCTCGTAGCAGGCCTCTCCGCAGATCACCGGCCGCGGCGGCGCCCGATCGCGGCAGCTCGCCACCAGGTCGAGCGTCTTGGCGATGGTCGCCTGTCCATCGTGCCCGATCGCGATCATGTCGAAATCGAATGCGTTTTGGTCGCGAAGCGTGGTCCGCGGATCGCCCGGCGAATGGTGGCACAGCGGATGGCCGTACGGATCCACCTGCTTCACGAACGCCGCCACGTCGGACCACGGGCCGTACGCATCCTTCACCTCGCCGCCGACGATCCAGATCACGGGCAGGGCTCCGTAGCGGGCAACGAGGTGCCTCCAGTGCCGCTTGAAGCCCTCGAGTCCGACCTGCTCGAGCGTGCTCTTTCCTCCCGCCTGCGGCCTTCCCCAGCCCCCCACGACCGCCGGAACCAGCCCTGCGTCGACGAGGGCGCGGATGCGACGGTCGATGGCGGTGAACGCCTCCAGGTTCACCTCGCGGAAGCCACGGTCGAGGTACGGCATTCCTCCTTCCGTCTCCCAGCCCGGCTGCAGCATCGCCTCGTCTGGATACGGTCCGACGACGATCTGCACCACGCTGAATCCCTTGCCGGCGCGATCGGCGGCGAGTTCGCGAAACTCGTCGAACGACATCCGCTTCGAGAGGCACTTCCACCACGTATCGCCGAGCCAGAAGAACGGCGTGCCGTCGGCGTAGGCGAACCGCCGGCCGTCGGCGGCGACCCGCGGAAACCCGTGCAGGAGAAGTTGATTGTGGCCGGCAGGCTGCGTCGCTGTGAACGATCGCTTGCCGTCATGGAAGCCGCCGTTGGCGGGGCCGGTGGCCTCCACGCGGAACCGATACTCCCCGGCCACGGGTGGGGCGAACCGCACGGTCCACGAGTCGCCCCCCGCCCAGAACGCGGGCACCCTCCAGGCCTGCGTGCCGGTCGTGAAGACGACATCGACCGCGACGCCGCTGAAGGGATCGTCGTGAGGCTGCGTCGACGTGAGGCTCTGTTCGAACGTCTGCCAGACGGGCACCGACGGCTCGCCGGCAGGCAACCGCACGACACTCATGACCGCGACGGCCATGAACAGCGCGTCAAGCAGCCGCGGATGGTTCTGCATCATTCGGAAGATCATAGCCGAAGGCCGGCCAGCACCCGTTCGGGTGACGCAGCGTCGGACTGAGACGGGGCGGCGGCATTTCCTTCGTACGCGACTACACTTTAAGAAGCAGAGCCACCATCCCCGGAAACCTTATGCCCGCATTGATGTGGTCGATCCGAAAACCCGCTTCCGCAAGAAAGGCATGCCGTTTCTCTGGGGCACGAAAGCTGCGATGATCGGCGAGCATGTCGTGCGCATCCAACTGAATGGAATCGCAAAGACCGCGAAAACAGGCGATCTCGTTTCCCTCAGCACCGGTCAGGAAACCGGCGCGCCGCACGCCATCTCGATCGACCAATGCAGTGCCATCCACCTGAAGGACGTAACGGTTCACAGCGCGCCGGGAATGGGCATTATCGAAGCCGATGGCGAGGGCGGTTCTTCATTCACCGGTTGCAGGATAATCCCCGGCCCAAAGCCGG
>CAJBSQ010000459.1 GCA_903958265.1 uncultured Planctomycetaceae bacterium | reverse complement strand
GAAGATCGCCGGCCAAGCCCACGTTGATCGTGCCGCTGCCCTGGATGTTGCCGCCGTTGACCTGGATCGTGCCGCCCCGCATGTTGACGTTGCCATCCCACTGCATGCCGTTGAACGTCGTCGAACCTGTGGTCACGGCGGTGCCCGTGGCGAGGTTCCAGGTACGGGCGCCCGAAATCTCCATCGTGCCCTGCGGGATCTGCAGATTGATGCCACCCGACGTGGTGACGTTACCGCTCACCGTGTCATAGCTCATCTGGGCGCCGAGATTGCCGGTGAGGACGAGCGTGCCTGTACCGGTCTTCGTGAGCGTGTTGTAGGTTCGCGGGTCGCCACGGGTGATGCCGGCGCCGGCCTGCGTACCCAACGCCGTGCCCACACCGCTGATCGTGGCCGATCCATCGGGCACGTTGATCGCGCCGCCGGCGGTGCCTGTGGAATAGGCGTTTGTCATGGACGTTGCGGCCGGGTCGGCGAATGCGAGCGTGCCGCCGTTGAGGCCGAGGGGCTGGCTGCCGAAGGCTCCCGCCGCCGCCGGCATCAGGGTGCCCCCGGTGACGGTGACACCACCGGAGAGCGTGTTTGACGCCGCCAGCACGAGCGTGCCAGCGCCGCTCTTCGTGAGCGTCGTGCCGCTGAAGCCGTTGTTTTCCAGCCGCAGCACGCCCGACGTGTTGGACACGGCCACGGATCCGGCCGCCACGCCGGCACCGACCGTCACGGTGCCAGCCGTCGTGAAGGTCACATTGTCAGTGGTGGCGAAGGCCGCAGGGGCGCTGCCCGTCGTCCAGGACTGATTGGCCGGATCGATATCCCACGTGCCGTTGCCGGAAGCACCCACCCAGGTGAGATTCCGGGCGGCTCCGCCCGTGACCGTGCCGAGCATCGAAAAATCGTCCGTGGCCGCTTTGCCGATACCCATCCGGCTTGCTCCGCCGCCGTAGGCCGCGAGCCTCCAGAGGATCGAAGCGCCGCCATCACCGCCGGCGAGCACGATCGGCGCGGATGACATCGTCGAGCCGAAGGCCGGTGCCGCGGAGGTCAGCGTGCCGGTGACGGGGACGGACGAGCCAGTCTGGACGAAGTTGAGTCCGCCGTCTGTGCTGTAGAAGAGCGACGCCTGGTCGGGGCCCGTGGTCGTCTTGGCAAGGTTCAGGCCAGTCAGACCGTTGAACATGACCGTGTAGCCGGGCGACGCCGTCGTGGTCCACTCGATGTAGTTGCCGGCGGAGAGCGCGGCCGTCGCCGAGGTGGTGACGGTGCCATAGGTGCGATTCCAGGTGTTGCTGGGACTGCCGTTCGAGCCTCCGCTGCCAGCGTTGCCCGCGGTGGTGCCGAGGCCCGCGCTCAGCGTCGATCCCGTGACGCCCACTACGAGCGCCGAAGCGGCCGGACCGCTCGTTCCGCCGGTCGTGATGGTGAAGTCCCACGTGAGGAGTGTGCCGGCGTGGGCGTGCGGCATCCCGGCACCAAGGATCAGCCCGGCAATCGCTCCGCGCCAGAGCCCACTGATGACCTCGGCGAGCCGATGCCCGAGAACTGATCCTTCGGCAAGCGGTGATGATGCCGAGCTGCGCCGACACACAATGAGCCTGTGGGCACACATGATGAACCCTCCCACGACGGGAGCCCCGTGAACCGCAGTCGTCCGCACCGGCATCCGGGGGCGGAGCACTGTGTATACAACCCCTGGCAGAGTTTATACGCTCGGCGGCCCGGGATTCAACCCCGCGGCCTCCGGCTCCAGGCACCAACCGCGACCGCGACCGCCACACACAGCAGGGCCGCGCTGGAGGGTTCCGGTACCGCGGCCACGGCTCCCGACGCAGATTCCTCGTAGAAGCCCTGATCGAAGAGTCCGGTGCCCATGAAAGCGGCTGCGTCGAGG
>CAJBSQ010000458.1 GCA_903958265.1 uncultured Planctomycetaceae bacterium | reverse complement strand
CGCAAGATCAACCGTGGGCGCCTCGTCGGTGCCGCCACGGGCAATCACGGTCGTGGGCGGCTGCACCTCCCGCAGGGTCGTTCGCGGCGGGAGCGAGAGCCGGATCCGCGACGTGTCGGGCGGGAGGTTGCCCAGCCGCACGACGGCCTCGGTGACTGCGTTGCGGCCGTCGATGCGGACGATGCTCTCCGTCACCACGTCGGCCGCCACACCGCGGCTGTCGCGGTCCTCGCGGGCAGCGCCGATCCGGATTCGCACCACGCCGGCGAGCCCGCCGAGCGACACGGTGCTGCCGCCCTCCTGCGGCTCGGCTTCCACCGTACGGTCGGCGGCTTCAGGACGGACGCCGACCGAGGGAGCGGATCGCGAGGAACGGATCTCGACTCGCGAGGCAACGGCACCAGGCATCCGCAGCGTGAACGTCTCGGCAGCGGCGGTGGAGTCGACCGCAATCCGACCCTCGAGCACGGCCGTGTGTCGGAGGTCGCCCCCGTCTTCTGGCACGGCATCGAACCAGGCGCGATATCCAGTTCGCGACGGATCGACATCGACGAGCATCCGGCCAGGCCCCTCGTGCCGCGGTGGCGCCGAGAGGAGCAGCCCGCCGAGTTCGAGGGGCACCAGCGTCCAGTCGCCCCGTGTCTGCCGCACGGTGAACTCGACCGTCGCAGGACAGACGACGTCGCTGCGGTCGGGGAGGTCGTCACCGTCTCGCGCCGCCGCAATGGTGCGGGCATCGATCCGCACGACCACGGATTCGAGGATGGCCGCCGGGGGTTCCAGCGGGCCGGAGAGTCCTTCCTTGATGCGAAACAGGTCGACGAAGTCGCGGTAGCCAAAGCCGGGCACGGGGACCAGCCGGCCGGTGTCGTCTTCGACGTAAAAGAGCTCCGGCGACACTTCCCGGATGCTCGCGGCGGGGGGATCGGCAGCCGCACGGGGCTCGGCCGCGACCGCGACCCGCGGCCCGGCTGTCACCGCCACCAGGAACGCCACCAGCACCGCCAAGCGCCACGGGAAGAACACCGCCACCCGAGCGCAGGAAGCCGCCTGGCGGCGACCGCAGACAGGTGTCGCGGCCGCCGACGCCGCGGCGCAGAGCTGGCGAGGGGCATACATAAGGAGGGACCGAAGACGGAGCACCAGTGAAGCCTAGCCCGAAACGCCCCGCAGAGCGTGCAGGCTCCGCATTTTTCGCAAGCCTTACGACCGGCATAACCCCGTTTCTCGGCAGCCCAGAGTGGCCTTGGGGCAGCCTCGGCCGGCATGCCGGGGCCGCACCACCCCGCGCCCGGGATCAGCCGAGAATGATCCGCAGCGCGGCCAAGAGTTCCGGACTGCTCGCGGCGATGAACGCCGGATCATCGAGCGGAATCACCTCCGGCCCACCCGTGAACGAACCGACGACGCCACCCGCCTCCCGGGCGATCAGGATGCCGGCCGCCGCATCCCAACAGCAGATCCGCCGTACCCAGAAGGCATGCAATCGGCCCGCGGCCAGATACGCGAGGTTCAGCGCCGTCGATCCCGTCCGCCTCACGGAGTGCACGTGCGTGAGCACGGCGATGAAGTCGGCGATCGCCGGCGAGTCGGGGCCAACGTGCGCCGGAAAACTCACCGCCGCCACCGCCTCGGCCGGGTCGGTCACGGCCGGCGTCTTCAAGAGCGTGCCATTCAGCCGACTGCCACCACCCCGCCGCGCGGTAAAGCATTCGTCCCGTACCGGGTCGTGGATCGCTGCAACCAGCAGGTCGTCGCCGTCGGCAAGCGCGATCGACACGCAGTAGGCAGGAAAGCCGTGCACGTAGTTGGTCGTGCCGTCGAGCGGATCGACGATCCAGCGGAGGCCGGAGCCCGAGTGGCCCGGTTGCCCGGCGGGGAGCGGCGGCCCGGAGGCATCCCCTTCCTCGCCCACGAAGCCGTGGTCCGGAAACGCGTCGAGCAGGATGCGCCGCACCTCCCGCTGGGCGGCATGGTCGGCTTCGGTGACCAGATCCCGCGGCCCCTTCGACGTCGCCCGAAAGCGGCCCACCCATTCCCCAAGCACCCGGCCACCGGCTCGGGCGGCAGCCTCGCAGACGACGAGCGGGTCGGGGCCGGTGGGCATCAGGCGCGACTCCACAACGGGATGGGGTGGGACAAGACAGTGGCGTGGGCGAAGTGTAGCAGCCACGGGTCACCCCGACTCACGACGGCGACGCTACAATCCCCCCCGCGTGCCGCTTCCGCCCCGCGCCCATGAGCGATCCCGATGCCCTCCGCCGCCAACCATGACTGGTCGTTCGCAGGCACGCTCGCCACGCAGGGCCACGGTGACTTGGCCTCCAGAATCGACGTGGCCCATCCCGACCAAGGCATCAGGCTTGGCAGTGGCCCAAACGCCACCGACACGCTGCTCGGCGTGGACCTGGCCGCGCTTTCCGATCACTGGCTTCGCGGTGCCGATGTCGTGGCCATCTACGAGCCGTCCGATCGCCGCCGCCTGCGGTCAACCGTGATGTGGCGGGCCCGCAAACCCGCGGAGGATATCTCGGCATGGGAAGTGGTGGTGTCGGCGCAGACCTCGCTGCTGGAAGTGGACGTCGCGCTCGCGGTCTGGTCGGAGTTCGCCGCCGACGACCTGCTCTGGTCTGACGCCAGACCGCAACCGACCTGGCATGCCCTTGGCGGCAGCGGTCTGCCCGCAACGGCGACGGCAGTGCTCGCCCGACGGCGTGGCTCCACCTCAGCGGTCATCGCCGTGCATCCGGCCGACGCCCGGCGAATCGAGGTTGTGCGGCAGGGGAACCGGAGCCGGGTCGGCTGCTGGCTGTTCTCCTCGGCGCTTGAAAAGGGCGTGCTGCTCCGCAGCCGGGTGTTGGCGGCGATCGGCCCCGGTGTGGCCGACGAGGCCTGGGCGACCCGGCTGCTGGCTGATTTTGCAGCCTCGCCGCCGCCCCTGACGGCCTAGAGCGGGTTCGAGCCCGGCTTTTTTTGGCGTGGCATGATCCACCGGGCTGGCGTTACATTGCCCCCATCTTTCCTGTATTTCCTCGCGCCACGGATCGGCCCCGGGAAGATCGCGGTCCGGTGCGCCCCTGGATTGAGGTGACACCCGTGGCCGACATCGTGTTTGCATTCGACCCGGCGATCCACCGACCGCTCGCCGTGCCCGAGGCCGCTCCCGCCGACGTCGCCGCGCGGGTGACGGAAGCCGCGGCGACGGCGCTGGCGGACGCGGCCGCGGTCGCCATCCGGAGCCAGGCAGCAGCCGTGGTGGTCTGCGGCCGGCTCCTCGATCCCGACCGCGCTAGCCCTGCCCAGGCGGCGGCGCTTCGGCAGGTGATCACCGACCTCGCATCGCACGGATGCCGAACCGTCGTGGTGGCCGACGAAGCGGCCGCATGCCACGACCTGTCACGGATGCTCGGCGAACCCCGCGGCCTGGTCTTCGTCACGCCGCTGGCGCCGGTGGAACTGGAAGTTCGCGGGTTGGTGGTGGAGATCGTCT
>CAJBSQ010000457.1 GCA_903958265.1 uncultured Planctomycetaceae bacterium | reverse complement strand
GGCGAGCCGGGGGCAGACCTGCGGGCACGACCGGCAGCCCACGGTGAATCCCGCGCAGCCCGACGCATAGTGGCAACCACCGGTGAAGGGCCGCATGTCGTGGAGCGTCCAGACCACCGGTGTGCCGGTGGTCACGATCCGCCGGATCGACTCCGCGCCGACGAACCCCGCCACCCAGTGCAGGTTCACGACATCGGCCGCCGCCACGGCCGGGTGCGCCGTGACGTCCCAGGCCGGCCAGTCGGTCGTGAACATGGTGTTGCTGACGTCGGACCGCGAGTGCTTCACGATCCGCCGCAGGCGGCGTTCCGGGGGCAATTGCTCGGGGCAGACGGCGTCGCGCGTGACGACGTCCACCGCGGCGCCACGGCAGCGGAGTCCCGCGGCCAAGCGCTCCATCGCGATCGCAGCGCCGCCCGCATGGCCGCCGTGCGTGCCCAGGCAGGCGATCCGCGGCGGGGCGAACCAGGGGCCACGGCCACGGACGCTCTCGGGGGTGACGGTGATCATCGCCGCACCCCTTCCATGAACAGGGAGTCGGGCTTGTGCGGCCGGCCGGCCGCGTCGGCGTCGAGTTCGTAGCCGGCGAACCCGGGGATCGCGGAGTCTGTCGGGCCGACCACCCGCGGTTCGGAGAAGCCGGCGTCGCGAAGCAGGTCGGCGAGCGAGACGCGGTCGTACATCCAGCGGTGCCGCTCGCCGCGGGCCGCGAACTTCGCCTCCTCCCGTAGCCCGACCGGCGGACCGCGCAGCACGGTGGCGGGGTCGACGGGGGTCGCGTTCGTGGCGAGTCGCTCCGCGGCCAGCGATTCCATGGCGGAGGTGGCCTCGGCGCCGAGCCGCGTCTCGATCAGGTCGCGGCACGGAATCGGGTCGCACGACCACCAGCGGCGCATGGCTCCGCCCGACCGGCTGCGAACGAGCTGGTCGAGCAGTTCGACGGTCATCCAGCGGTGCCGCCAGCGGGACTCCCCGTCGCCATCGGAGACGGCGTCGAGGCTCGTCAGGTAGGCCCGCACGATCCCCTCGAGGTCGGGCACGACGATCCGCACCACGCCCCCCGGCGCGAGCACGCGGGCGGCCTCGCCCAGCAGGGTATGGGCTGCGGTTGGGTCGAGGTGCTCGACCACGTGCGCGGCGTAGACGGCCGTGAAGCTCGCCGCGGCGAACGGCAGCGGCTGCCGGAGATCGACGGCCAGCACGTCGGGGCCGGAGGGCACCAGATCGGCGTTGGTCCACGCTGGGTGGCGGCGGCGGCCGCAGCCGAGGTTGAGCAGGGGAATCGCCGGCGCGTGGGGCCGGGCGGACCGCATCGCAAGGCTCGAGAATCGAAGCATGTCGCAGTTCCGTACCGGGCGCATCCCGCCAGTGGATTCATCCGTCGCATCGCCGGCGTCAGGGATCGAGTTTCACGCCGATCCTGCCGGTGGTGTCGATCCGGTTGAGCAACAGCCGCGCGCCGGTCTCTTCCAGGTATTCGTCGACGGCTCGGCGAGCTCCCTGCCAGTGGCCGTAGTCGTCGATGATTAGCACGCCCCCCGCGGACAGTCGCGGAAAGAGGTGCACCAGTTCGTGCCGGGTCGACTCGTACCAGTCGGTGTCGAGCCGCAGGATCGCGATCCGCTCCGGCGCGCGGGCGGGCAGCGTCTCCTCGACACGGCCGGCCACGAAACGCACTCGCGACTCCGGGTAGCCCGTGCTCAGGAGATTGTGCCGCACGTCGGCGAGCGGACTCCGCGCCCAGACGGCACCGGTCTGTTTGTCCTCGGCCGCCATCAGGTCGGCGGCCGAGGTACCCGTGAGGTCGCAGTCGGCGGCGCCCGGCGGCGGCATACCGTCGAACGTGTCGAAGAGGTGTAACTCCCGCGACTCATCGAGCTCCAAAAGTGTGAGGGCGACGGCCATCATGCTGCCGCCCCGCCACACGCCACACTCGACGATCGCCCCGGGGATCGCGTGCCGCGACACGTAGCGGACGGCCTCGACGAGCGCTGCGACCCGCTCCGGGCTCGTCATCGTGAAGGGGGCCACCGCGCGGCAGACGTCGGCCACGCGAGGGTCGAAGTCGGGCGGTAGCCGGCGGGGCCGGGGGGCCGACCGCAGGAAGCGGGGCATGCTGATCATGGATACCTTCTCGGGCCGCAGCGGACCTTGGGCGGAGAGGGGCTATCCCACACCACGGCACCCTGTCGCAAGCCCGGCGCCCGCCGGGTCGATCTGCTGGCACCGGCACCCTCCCCAGCCTGCGCAGGCTCCGCGGCCTTCGAGCGACTCCCTGCGGCCGGACTCGGAGAGAGTCTGCGCCTAGACAATTACTCCGGGGAAACTCATGGCGCGGATGGGGGAGGAGTTTCCGCTCGAGTGCCCGGCGTGTGGCGGCGACATCCGGTTGAGAGGAGACGGCCGGCAGGAGCCGGCTCACTTCGAACCGGAGGTTCGCAAGCGGGCGAAGGCCAGGATTGCTTCGAGCAATTTCGTGAGGGAGACACTGAGTGACCTGCCCCTCTTCAACGTCGCCACGTTGGGGAGCGAGAATCTCTGGGTTTGACGCTGCCCCCATGAAGTAAACCAGGTTCTATCACAAGGGTAGCCCTGCCAAGAGATCGTAACTGTTCAGCTGGAGCGGAACCGTGCCAACGGGTTGTCATCGAGCGGCCACGAAATGAAGATAGAAGCATGGCCACGCTGCTCCCCAAGCCGCCCGGTAATCTCCATCCGCTCTCTCGCGAATTGCTCGAGAGCCTCGCCGGCCATGCAGAGGCCGCCGAGATCGTGATTGGCGGCGGCGTCGCACTCAGTCACTATCTAGAGTATCGCCCCACCGTGGACCTCGATGCCTGGTGGCATGGCGAACCTCGGGCTGATGTGGTGGCCTTTCTCGAGGCCACCATGCAGGCGCTCGCCTCGCGACATGGCTTTGAATATCGCCGCCGGTCGTGGGGTGAAACCGAGAGCCTCGAACTGCTGCAAGGCACCCAGAAGCAGTTCTCCTTCCAGATCAGCAGGCGGACTCTTTCCCTCGACGAAGCGCTTCCCTCACAGTGGAAGCCTGTCTGCATCGAAACACTGCGAGACAACGTGGCATCCAAGATGACGGCCCTGGTGCAACGGGGCGCGCCGCGGGATTTTCTCGATATCTATCACCTCTGCACCCGCGACGTGATGAGTATGGCTGACTGCTGGCGAGCGTTCACCGATAAAGATCTCGGCATCAGCATCGACGACGCCAAGCGAAAAATCATCGCTCGCCTGGCGATGATTGAAGTCAGCCGACCGCTCGAGACGATTCAGCCCGTGGAAGCTCGAGAACAGGCCTCGCGAGTCCGTGAGTGGTATTACCGCGTCTTCGCCGTGCCCACGCCATGATCATCGACCGATCCGTCTATCCCGATGTCGAGCCCCCCGCAACGCTTGAGAGCCTGGCGGACCGGGCCGATTACATGCAGCGAATCTGCGCGGCCTTCGATTTCGGCGTGTTCCCGGAAGAAACCGACTGGGTGATGTTTGCCGGATGGCGGGATGTCTTCGATCGCTTCCCGGTCCCGGATTCACCCGGCTACCATGCCTTTCGCCATTGGTATGGCTGGGATCCCGTGCCTGTCGAGCGGCGGCTGGGCATCCCCGCGTGGAAAGTCGCCGATCTTCACGAGGGCCGGTCGGATTCGTGCGAGGAGATGGTGTAGGGCACCGTCGCCTAAAAGATTGCCCGGTCGTCGGGGACCTGCACGAGCTCTCCCCAGTCGGTCGGCGGACGGTGATGAACGCGATCAGCCGGATGTCGCCGCCGCAGTTGGGGCACTCGAGTGGATACTCTTCCCCCACCCGCGCCATGAGCTTGGCCCACGCAATCCGTGAGGTGTCGTGCGAACGGGACTTTTGATTCGCGTCGCAACAGCGTTCCGCGGCATGTCCGCTGACCGCCTGCCCGCCCGTCGCTGCCGGGTCGCGCTTGCCGACGTTGCCCATGGCCAGCGACGTGACGGCTTTCCGCAGCCGGTGGTTCGGGGCAAAGACGCCGTGGTAGCGGTGGCGGTGCTTCCTCGGCGGCGGCACGCGACCCGCGCATGTCGGGAAACTGCGACCTGGGACGCGGTCTGCGCAGACGCCAGAAAAACACCACCAAAGCGGGTGCGGGGCGTTTCGAGAAACCCGCTCCGGACGCCCGGGCCGCTCCTCCCGAGGCTCACGAGTCGCTCATCAGCCGGAAGACCGGTGCGGAGGTGCCATTGACCGGGCTATCCTTTGCTCGGCGGTTGAGGACCGCCCTCAGCGCAGGTCCATCGTGTGGAGCGAGCGGATGGCCACTGGCACGAGGTTGAGGACGCCGAGAATGGCGTCGTGCCGATCTGATTCGGCGAAGGCGGCCGCATAGTCGTCGGCCTGCGCGGCGATCTCGCCGAACGAACACGGCCGATACTCGAACGGAAACACGGTGAAGTCGTTGCCGCCGCAGGCTCGCTGCAGTTGAGCGGTGTACGGCTCTGGGAGCGGAGGCAGGAGGCGTGCGGGGCCGGCGAGCCAGCTGCGGAGATGCGGTAATCCGTGGGCGAGATCCTTAAGAAATCCGCCGTCCTGAAAATGCAGGAGCCCGAGCCGACCATCCTCAGAGATCAAAAGCAGCGGCACCACCGGGGCGAGTAGCGGAAAGAAGACGTTTGGGAACGCGCGGCAGCGGTGGTACGACTCAGCGACGCGGATCAGGGTGGGGAGTTCACCGACGTTCTCGTACGGCACTTCCCGGACGTCCATCCACTCCAGCCACGGCTTCGCCGGGTCGACCGTGTCGTTGGCGACATCGATGTAGAGATTCCCGAACTGCATCGCGTTTTGGAAGTAGCGATCCTTGAGGATCACGAAGACTTTCTTCAGGACGAGGCCAGCGGCTATCAGGCTTTGCACGCGGGGATCGCCAAGGAGGCCATCGAAGACGCGGTCCCGGATCACGGCGCAGAAGCCGATGGGATACGAGGGCGGCGCGGCGGATTGGGCGATCCAGGCATCGGTCTGCCGACGCAGCCGGCCAAGTGTGTCGACGATTTCGGGGAGGGCGGGCCGCAGGAGCGAGGTCGTCAGGGACTCCTGGCCGGCGTGCCAGGCCATGTCTTGCGACATGGCCAGATCGACAAGCTGGTTCAGGGGTGTCATCCCGTTTGTCCAAGACGAACACGCCAGGTGGTCGCGCCGAGGCGGCACGTGCGATGGTCTACCGCCGCCGACGGAGGCGATTCCGCAGCAGTCGGCCGCCCAGGCACACGATGACGCCGAGTCCGCCCAGGAGGGCCACTGCCGGCTCCGGGACAACCGGGATGGCGGTGTTTGGCGTGGTCTCCCAGCCGGCAGTCGCGGCCAGCGAGCCGGCCCATGGTGTCGTGTTGTTCGGGAAACTGAAGTTCACCCAGCCGTAGTGGACGAGCGAGTCGGTTCCGGTGAAGCGGACACCGGTGGAAAACGAACCGAGAGCCGCCGGGGATGTTGAGAAACTGTTCTCCGCCAGCGCCGTGGACGTCAGGAACGTGAGGCTTCCATCGACCTGTGATCCGTTGGCGAGGACGGCCGAATAGTAGTACTGATTGAAGCCATCGAGCGTCGACGATGCCGTCGAGGCATTCGAGGCACCGTTGATCCCCACAATCCGCAGAACCTGCGTGTTGTTGAAGGCGAACGCGAAGTCCGCGACGCCGCTGCCATCGATGTCGATCGTCCCACCGTTCGAGATGGGGACGTTCACCACGGTAGACGAGATCACCGGTGTTGCCGACGCCCTCGACGCCGCGGACCAGGCCGCTACGGCGGAAAGACTGCCAAGCGCCGCGGTTTGCACGCGCGACGGCGAACTGTCGGAACGACGGCCGGCTTGCTCGGGGAGCGAAGGTGTCATGATCATGTTGGAGATCCTTTGCGGCTCGGCTCACGCCCCAATAGAGATGCACATCCCGTGCCAAACCCAAAAAACGCACGAATCGGGAAGAAATGGCCCGGGCGTGTAGCGATTCACCCCAGTGGGTGGAGCGATTCGCCCCAGTGGGTGGAGCGATTCGCCCCACTCCGTCACGACGCTACGAGCGGCGCCGGCCCGAGAAGACTCCGCTTCACAAGGTCGTTTCCGAGAATCTCGCGAGCTGGCTCGCCTGGTGCGACCGTAAAGAGCAGCCCGTGCCGGGCTATGTCGAGGAGGAGCTCCGCGGCTATCTCGAGTGCGGGCTCCTCTGCTTCGGCTTCGCCCGCGCGGTCTGCATGACGTGCCGCACGGGATTCGTCGTGGCGGCCCGGTTAAGCCGGACTCGGCAGGACGGGGCCATGGATGGCGCGGCATGCTCGCCGACCGGCCCCGAGCCGTCGCGGCGCTCACGAAGATCTTCCTGACCGGCTGCTGCTCCTCATGATCTGCCCCACTCGGCCAACGCTTGAGGACGTGCCCTTGGCCGACCTATCCCTTTATGCTGCGGCGCGAGTGGGCTTCTCGTCGTTGACGGGCACCGCCGGCAGGTCGTCCGTCAGGCCCTGTCGCCGCATCTCCGCCCAGTCGGCCTCGGTCGGTGTGGCCATCGTGCCGAACACGTAGTCGCCAGCGAGCAGGAACACGTTGAAATTCTTCGCCGGGTAACGGTGGTGGAGATAGTGGTGCCGGGCGAGCTGCTTGAAAAGCCGCGTGTTTCCGAAAAAACGGCCCTTCGGTTGGTGCATCTCAAGATGCACAAAGTTCCACGTGAGGTGGTGGAGGACGACGACGATGGGGAACATGATCGCCCCGATCGTCGTGAACGGGGCCAGCACGAGTGCGAACGGCAGCGACTCGATCAGACCCTCGCGGGGGTTGAGGCGGATGCCCCGGTCTTCACCGGGCGGCAGCGGCTCGTCGTGAAACTCCTCGCGGTATTGCGAGTGATGCTCGAGGGCGTGGCTCGTGAAGATCTTGGTACGGGCTCGGACGTTGCGAAACAGGAAGAACTTTGGCCTCCGGTGCATCATTTTCGCGTGAACCTGGTGTTCCACGAGCGACATGAACACGGCCAAGGCCACGAACCAGGCGACGACCTGCAGCGCGATCAACATGGGGCACCTTATTACTACCGAATACGGGGGGAATAACGGTCATATCGGAAGTGACGGTGCCTATCCCTGAAGGATTGCAGGCGGAGATGTACCAGACCCCCCAGACTCATGGCCCGGGTGGGGGAGGAGTTTCCTTTTGCGTGCCCGGGGTGTGGCGGCGACATCCGGCTCATCGCGTTCATCACCGAGCCTCAAGAGCCTGGCAAACACCAGACCAAGGGGGGGAATACCAAACGGGACCCGGCGGTGTCAGGCCAGTTTTATCGGGCAGGAGCGACACGGCTGAAATGCCGCAATTTCGCCGTTCTTCCCCGAGATCGGCACATAAACGAGGCCGTGATCGAGAATGCCGTTGAGTGAACCTCTGCGTCTGCCGGCGAACGAATCGGGCACTCGCTTCGTATATGATGCCGAGAAGATGATTCTGGTGGCTGCCGACGAACGGATGACGTGCCGAACGCCGTCCCCAGTTCACGGAGAGAGAGTGGCGGATTCCCGTCGCCTTGTGCACCGGGAACCTCATCAAGGGGCACAGCCGTGGCACGCGAACAGGGATTTTGGCTTCGTTTTCTTCGCCGCCCCAGCCCGGGCCGGCAGGGTACGGGAACGCTCTCCGTCCGCGCCGCCCAACGGCGTCTGGCCGGGACGATGGAACG
>CAJBSQ010000456.1 GCA_903958265.1 uncultured Planctomycetaceae bacterium | reverse complement strand
CTTCGCGGCCGGCCGCGCCGGCGCATCGGCCTTGCTCACCGGCCCGGGCTTCGCCGCGGCCCGCGCGGCAGCGAGGATGCTGGCGGTGTCCCGCTGCACGCCGGTCTTAGCGCCGCCCGTCGCGACGGCAGGCTTGGCAGAAGGCTTGGCCGCAGGCTTGGCAGCGGTCGCTGCGGCCGCCGGCGCAGCAGCCTTGGCGACCGGAGCGGCGTTGGCGGCAGGTTGTTCGCCGGGTGCCTTCTTCGCTCGGGCCTGGGCGAGAATGTCCGCCACGCTGGGACGGGCACCACCGGTCGCAGGCTGGGCAGGTGCGGGCTTGGGCTTCGCGGGAGCCTGGGGCTTCGCGATCGTCGGCGTTGCTGGCGCACCTTCGGCCGGCAGCGATTCCTCCGCACCACTGGAAGCACTCGCAACCGGGGATCCGGCCGAGGCCTCACCTTTGCCATCCGATGACCTGGCAGCCGCGAGAATCTCGGCCACCGACAACTTTTTCTTCTCTGCCATTGTGAGCCTCACGGCGAGTCAGTCCACGCCGCAGGGCAGCAGCCCCTTTGGTGGGACACGGAACCGCGTAAAAAGCATGTTTCGTCCGCAGTTGCGCGAGTTCGTGAAGTTTTTCACGAACTCCTCTTAACTGTATCGGCAGCCCCCAGACTGTCAACGTCGGCTTTCGAGGGGGGACGGCAAAAAACCCCTGTTTGGCTGCTCAATGAGTGTCCCCACGAGGAGTGCCCCCTTGGTCGAAGGGCTCTTCACGTCGCAGCGATGGTTGTCTAGGTCCGCACAGGCCCACATTTCGGTACAACCACAGACCCGAACGACCCGGAGCCCGACGGTGCGGTGCCGCAACCGAGCGACCGCAGCAGTCGACGCCGCCAACGGTCGTGCCGATCGCCCGTTTCCCATCCCGCCTGCCAGGAGCCTGCACCGTGCCCATGTCCCGCCGCGTTCTTGTCGTGGGAAGTGGCGGCCGGGAGCATGCCATCGCCTGGAAACTGACCCAGGACGGCGCGGAGGTGCTTGTGGCGCCGGGCAACGCCGGCACCGCAGCAATCGCCGAAAACGTGCCCGTCGCGGCGACTGACATCGCCGGGCTGCTCGAGGTGGCTCGCCGCCGCAGCGTCGATCTCACGGTCGTCGGTCCGGAGGCAGCTCTCGTTGCCGGCATCGTCGATGAGTTCACGGCGGCCGGCCAGCGGATCTTCGGCCCCACGAAGCGGGCCGCTCAGATCGAGGGCAGCAAGTCGTACTGCAAGCAAATCCTCCATCGCGGCGACGTTCCGACGGCCATGTTCCGCGAGTTTCGGTCGGCGGCACGGGCCCGCGAATACCTCGAAGCCCGCGAAGACGTGCCGGTCGTCGTCAAGGCGGATGGGCTGGCGGCTGGCAAGGGCGTGTTCGTGTGCGGCGACCGGGCCACCGCACTCGCCGCCGTCCAAACGATCGCCGACGATCCCGCACTGGCCGCGGCCGCCGGCAGCATCCTCGTCGAGGAACGTCTCGACGGCGTCGAGGTGAGCGTGCTGGCGATCACCGACGGCCGCACGATCGTCACACTTCCGCCGCTCCAGGATCACAAGGCCGCCCACGACGGCGACGAAGGGCCCAACACGGGCGGCATGGGGGCGTATTCTCCGACCCCGTTCGTCGACGATGCGCTGCTCGCGGAGATCGAGGCCCGAATCCTCGTGCCCACGGTGCATGCCATGCGGCGGGCGAAAACCCCGTTTCAGGGCGTGCTCTACGCCGGGCTGATGCTCACCTCCCAGGGACCGAAGGTGCTCGAGTTCAACGCCCGCTTCGGCGACCCAGAATGCGAACCGCTGCTGATGCGGCTCGACTCGAGCCTTCTCGAACTGCTCGATGCCACCGTGGATCGTCAGCTTGAATCCTGCCCGCCGCCCCGCTGGCGGGATGCCGCGGCGGTGAGCGTCGTGATGGCAAGCGAAGGGTATCCGGGGCCGGTCTCCAAAGGTCAGCCGATCCGCGGGCTCGATGCCGCCGCGACACTGCCCGATGTCCAGGTATTTCATGCCGCCACGCGGCTGGTGGACGGCGTTGTGGTCGCCGATGGTGGCCGCGTGCTCGCCGTCACCGCCCTGGGCAGCTCGCTCGCCCGTGCCAAGCTCCAGGCCTACACCGCGGTCAAGGCCATCCGTTGGGCCGGAGCATGGTGCCGCAAAGACATCTCCGACAAGGGGCTGAACCGCGAGCGGGAACTGCTGGTGAGCGAAGCCGCCGCCGAGGAGACGGCCACGTCATGAAACTCCGGGTGGGGATCGTCGGTCTGGGCGACCAGTGGGAGGGCCGACACTTTCCCGCCCTGCGGATGCTCGCCGACCGCCTCGAGGTCCGCGGCATCTGCGAGCAGGTTTCTCACCGGGCGGAACGGGCTGCGAAGGAACTCGGCACCACGCCTGTCGACGGCTTTCGGGCGCTCGCCGCCCGCGACGACATCGACGCCATCCTGTATCTCGCCGACCAGTGGTTCGGAGCCACGCCGATCCTCGCAGCCTGCGACCACGGCAAGTCGGTCTACTCCGCGATCTCGTTCCCTTTCGATCCGGCGGAGGCCGAACTCCTCCGCCGCCGTGTCGAGGAATCGGGCATCGCCTTCATGGCCGAACTGCCACGCCGCCACGCCGCCGCGACCGTCCGCCTCAAGGAGTTGATCGCCACCCGCCTCGGCAGGCCGCGGATGCTCTTCTGCCACCGCCGCGTACCCCTGACGACGACGTCACCGGCGGTTCCGGCCCGGGATCGGGTGAGCGAGGCCCGCGACCTGATGGAACTCGTCGACTGGTGCCGCTACGTCGCCGGCGTCGAGCCGACCAGCGTGGTGGCCGTGCGGCATGCGGAGACGGTCGGCGACGATCCTGACGACTACCGGATGATGAGCCTCGACTTCTCGCAGACGGGCAGGGCTGGCGACGGCCCGCTGGCCCAGATCAGCTGCGGCTACTACATGCCGCGGGCCTGGGAGGAGGCCGTCGGCTTCCGTCCGCCGCCGGGCCTGCAGGTGGTCTGCCAGCACGGGATCGCCTTCGTCGACCTGCCGCAGACACTGGTCTGGTTCGACGACGCCGGCCGCCATCAGGAGTCGCTCGAGAGCGAGCGGCCCGTCGGCGAGCAGATGCTCGGGCAGTTCCACCGCATGGTGACGAGCCTGGTCCGCCAGACGAGCGGCCTCGACGACACGCTCCGGGCGATGCGGACCGTGCAGGCGGCCGACCGGAGCGTCGCCGAGGGCATTCGCGTGCGGCTGGGGTGAAGGGCGTTGGCAATCGGGCCGGCCGCAGCCAGGGGGCCTACTGCAGCGCCGCCACCACGAGGTCGCCGACTTCCCTCGTCCCATAGCCCATCTTGCCCGCGGCCTGGCTCTTCATCTTCGTGCCGGTGACGTGGGCAACGGCCTTGTCGATCCGGGCACCGGACTTCGGATGGCCGCTGTGCTCGAGCAGCATCGCCATGGCGTTGATTGCCGCGATCGGATTGATCACGTTCTGGCCGGTGTACTTGGGCGCGCTGCCCCCCATCGGCTCAAACATGCTCACGCCCCCCTTGTCGGGATTAAGGTTGCCGCCGGCCGCCACCCCCATGCCCCCCTGCAGGATGCCAGCGAGGTCGGTGATGATGTCACCGAACATGTTGGTGGTGACGATCACGTCGTAGGCGTCGGGGTTCTTGACCATCCACATGCAGCAGGCATCGACGTGGTTGTAGTCGGTCTTCACGTCGGGATACTCCTTCGCCACCTCCTGGAACGTCCGCCACCAGAGGTCGTGGCCGAACGTCAGCACGTTCGTCTTGGCGACGAGCGTGAGCGTCTTCTTGGGGCTGTTCCGCTTTCGCGTGTAATCGAAGGCCCAGCGGATGCACCGCTCGCAGCCCTTCCGCGTGTAGATGGCCTGCTGGACGGCGACCTCGTCCGGGGTGCCCTTCTTGAGAAAGCCGCCGACGCCGCAGTAGAGATCCTCGGTGTTTTCGCGGACGACAACGAAGTCGATGTCCTGCGGGCCGCGGCCGGCCAGCGGCGTTTCCACGCCGGGCAGCAGTTTCACCGGCCGGAGGTTGATGTACTGGTCGAGTTTGAACCGCAGTTCGAGGAGCAACCCCTTCTCCAGAATGCCCGGAGCGACGTCTGGATGGCCGATCGCGCCCAGGAAGGCGGCGTGCTTGCTTCGCAGCAGGTCGAGGCCGCCCTCGGGGATGATCTCGCCTGTCTTGAGATAGCGGTCACCGCCCCAGTCGAGCATCTCGACGTCGTACGCGAAGGCGTCGATCGAAGACACGGCGTCGAGCACCTTGAGGGCTTCGGCGGTCACTTCGGGGCCGGTGCCATCACCGGGGATCGCGGCGATCTTCAGCGTCGAGGTTGCCATCGTGGCGGTGCTCCGTGGGGTGGGCGTGGGACGAGCGACTCACTGCCGCAAGACTACGCGGCTGAGTTGCCGAGGAAAACCCGCCGAGCCGCCGCCCGCAAAAAAGCGACAGCAGCCTCGAGGCCGCTGCTGCGTGTTTTCAGTTGTTGCTGAAATACAACTGCTTGCCCAGATTGATCCCGAGCGGGTTTTTCACAAACCGCTGCCGGCAGGCATCGCAGAGATCGAACCGCAGCGACCGAGTGGAGTCATCGAGATCGGCAAGGTCGCTCTCGTCGAGATGCTCGAGCACATCCTGCATGTCCTCGAGATGGTCGGCATCGGCCGTCCCCGCATCGCTGTCCTGACATCCGCAGGCCTGATCCTCGACTGCCGGAAAGACCTCGATCTTCACGACGTGCCGCACGTCCGAAACGTGATCAATCGGACGCTTGCAACTGTCGCAGGAGTAGTGAAGCATGATTTTCTCCGGGCGTGCCTGGTACGTGGCCAGCGAATGGCTGGCGGATCGCTGTTGCCGGCCGGCGAAAGAATCGCCGCCATACTCGCCCGTCGGGCCGGCAGTGATTCAAGTGTGACCGTATCCTCCCGCCAAGGCAAGCGGCGGACATGGCCCAACGCCCGGTAGTTGGCAGCTTTGGCAGAGTCTCGGTAGAATCGGGTGTTCGCAGGAGGTGCGTTCGCCCCATGACGTCGCATGCTTTCGCGTTGCCGGCCCAGCATCAGTCGCCCTCACTGGGCCTGAGCGTGCTCGTGCTCAACCGTTCCTTCGTGGCGGTGCAGATCACGAATGTGCGGCGGGCGATCACGCTTTTATTTCGGGAACTGGCCGAGGTCGTGCATATCGAGGAGGGGCACTACGCGGCCCACGACCTCGATTCCTGGCGGGAACTCTCCTCGCTGCAAACGGCGTTTCGGAGCCCCGACCAGGACTGGATCAGGGCCGTCGGTTACGACCTCCAGGCTCCGCGGGTGATTCGCCTGATCTCCTGCGATCGTGGCCCGCGGCAAGGGTTGCGGTTCAACCGCCGCAACGTGTTTGCCCGCGATGGCAACCAGTGCCAGTACTGCGGCGCCGGCTTTCCGACCAGCGAACTTTCGCTCGATCACGTCGTGCCGAAGAGCCGCGGCGGCTCGACGAGTTGGGAAAACATCGTCTGCGCGTGCGTTGTCTGCAACGTCCGCAAGGGAGGCCGAACACCCCACGAGGCGCGGATGAACCTGATCCGGCAGCCCGTGAAGCCGAAGCGGAGCCCTCTGCTCTCGATCAAGCTCGGCAATCCGAAGTACGCGAGTTGGAAGAGTTTCGTCGACAACGCCTACTGGCTCGTCGATCTGAAATAGCGGTCGAGCCCGGCTCTACGCGTTTCATTCTCCGCAGAGCGGTTCCTTCTTCTCGGTGATCACCGGAAGTTGCGTTGCCATCTCGGCGTTCAGCGCCGTGAACTCCTTCCATTCCGCGGGCAGGTTGTCCTCGTGGAAGATCGCCTCCACGGGGCACTCCGGCACGCAGGCCTCGCAGTCGATACACTCGTCGGGGTGGATGTAGATCATCTGGTCACCCTCATAAAAACACTCGACCGGGCAGACCACCACGCAGTCGGTGTACTTGCAGGCGAAACACGGTTCGGCGACGACGTGGGTCATGATCGACTCCTGTGGCGTTTATTCCGACGCGATGACTGAGCTGGATTCCATGCAACCAAGCTGAGGAATCCGACGATTCCTCGCCTCGCTGCGCGGAATAGTAGGTGGAACCTGCAGGGCTGTCAACGAACCGCCGCCCCCCAATTCCCCGGCGGCGGCGAGCGGCGGCCGGCTGGCGTTGGTGGCGTCTGGGAACGAACCCTATGATGTCCTTCCATCGGCCGGGCAAACCGAAAAATTGAGCCCGGGGCGACCGGTAGGATTTCGTCGGGCCGGACGCCCGCGCCTCCAGCAAGGGTGCCGCCGCCGTGACGAACCCGCCGCCCCCCGACACCGTGGCCCTCGCCCCCGAGGACCGCAGCCTCCTCGAGGGCTGCCTGTCGGCACGCACGGGGGCCTGGGACGCCTTCGTCGACCGGTTTGCAGGCCTGTTCGCCTTCGTTGCCGCCCGGACCGCGCGGCAGCGGGGGCTCGCCCTCGGCGCCAGCGACCGGGACGACCTCGTGGCCGACATCCTTGTCGAGTGCCTCCGCAACGATGCCGCCGCGCTGCGGTCGTTCGCCGGGAGGTCGAGCCTCGCCACCTACCTGACAGTCATCGCCCGGCGGGTGACGGCACGGCGGCTCGCCGAAGTCGTCAGTAGCCCCCCCTCCCCCACGTCAGCGCGGCACCGGCGGTCGCTCGACCCGCTGGCAGCGGTGGTCGACGACGCGGCACGATTGGCAGACCGCGAGCACATCGAGTCGCTTCTCGGTGCTCTCGATCCCGACGAGGCACGGCTGGTCAGGCTCCATCACCTCGAGCAGCGGAGCTACGGAGAGATCAGCCACCTCACCGGCATGCCGCTGAACTCGATCGGCCCGGCGCTCTCCCGCGCCCGCGAGAAGATGCGAAAGCAGGAGCAGCAGGCGGGCTGAGTCGCCGGCGGGTTAGCCCGCGGCCCACCGCGAGAGGGCGAGCGAGAGCGCATTCGACTTCCGTGGATCGCCGGCTCGGGGGCGGCAAAAGTCGCGTCGCCGGGGCGAGGATACGCCCAAGGCTCCGCGAGCGTTCGCCGACCCCCTTCGCCTACCCGCCCTCGCTGACGGAGACGACGCTCCACATAAACTGGACCCGCTCTAAGGCGCGGGCTGTGGCGGTGGTCCGATCACCACCGACGGGTCGGCGAGGTCTACGGGCTCGTACCCGGGATACGCCGGCATCTGCCAGAGCTGGCCGGGGTCACCGCTCGAGGAGTTGGTGGTGATCGACGAGAGTTCGATCTTGAAGTCGACGCCGGACGCGGGCCACGACACCTCGACGAGGTGCGGCAGCGCCGCCCCCGACGGCGGATCGACGCGATGGCGGCTCGTCCGCACGCTCGCCAACCGCTCGCCGGTCGAGGTGAACAGGTGCTGCTCGCTGACCAGCCCCGTGGTGCCGTCGAGGATCGTCGACTTGAGCAACTCGCCGTCGGCCGCATCGATCGTGCTCCGGATCTCGATGCGACCATCCGGCAGCGGAAACGGCCCCTGATGGCGGTCCTCGGGGCGGAAGTTCACCAGCCCGAGCATCTCTGGCATCCAGTCGGCACGGATCGGCAGGAGCCGCCGGGCCGCGGACTGGGCGTACTGGTCGTGGCGACAGAACGCCACGATCGGCGGCTTGTGCTGACGCAGCCAGAGCCAGAAGAGGTCGTCGTTGCTGCCGATGTCGAGTTCGGGGCCCGTGATCGCCGTCTGGGCCTGCAGCCGAAATCGCCGCGGCGGCTCGCAGGCGACCCGCGCCGAGAGCCGGGGCACGCCGGGCACCACGAGCACCGCCTGCGTTGCCATGCAGCTTCGCACCCGCTGCGTGTTGTCGTGGACGGCGGCGATGATCTGATCGAGTGACGGGTGCGCCGGCAGCGTGCGCGGCAGCGGCATGGTGCCCACCTGATAGCCCCGTAGCACCTGTGGGCACGAGGCCCCGCTCGCCGCCACCGACGCCACGATGATCAGCAGCGACGCCGCCCGCACGCCGGCGGCCGGCCCCCGCGCACGCACCGTCCGGAGTGAGCCCGTCATGCCGCATCTCCCGACCAGAGCAGTGCCGCCAACCGTTCCTCCACGCCCGCCGCAGCAGCCTCGGCGGGACTCGCGGCCCGCACGCGGTAGTCTCGGCCCCGCTTCCGGCAGGCGAAGACCACCGTGCCACCGCCCTCTGCCGCATCTGGCTCCTCATCGATGATCCGCAGCACGCGACGGCGGACGAGCTGCAGCGCGAGCAGGTAGCGGAGTGGCTCGTCAGCCGCGTCATCGAGTCCCTCGAGGGCGTCGAGCAGCACCTCGACGGGCGCGAGCGTCGGCCCCGAGGCGCCGGCCGCGGGATACCGCGAACGCCACCAGGCGACCGCTCCGGCCGGAGGCCCCTGCCATGCCTCGTCACAGACGTCGACGCGCTCCATCGCCCCCGATCCGCGAACGAGCGCCGAATGAAAGGGCTCGCCCGGCGCGAAGCCGCGGGCCGTCATGGCGCACGTCACCTGTGGCTTGTGGAGTTTGAGATCCATGGTGTACCGCGTCCGCGGGATGCCGCCGCACCGGGGCCCGGCACGAGCGGCGGACGATAGAGCGACCGGCCGGTTGCCACAAGCACGATCGGCCACGGAAGCGGCGCAGGCTAGGCAAGGCCGGCCAGCACCATGTCGGCCACGTCGGTGATGCCGCGGCCGTCGTTGGATCCCACCACCAGATCAGCGACCGCCATCACCTCCGGACGGGCATTTCCCATGGCGACCCCGATCCCGGCGGCCCGAATCATCGGGATGTCGTTGACGTCGTCGCCCACGGCGCAGATTTCGTCGGCGGCAATGCCCCATGCCGTCGCCACCGACATCACCCCCGACCATTTGGTCACCCCCGCCGGGGCGATCTCGCACATCCAGTCGCGGTAGCGGGGGCTCTTGATCGTGTGCAGCGACAGCCGCCCCGGCAGGGCCGCATCGAGGCCCGCTTCGAGCCCGGCCATCTCGGCCTGCGGCCCCATCACGAATCCCGCGAATACGCCGTCCGGGGGCGATTCATGGAGCTCGGGCCGTACGTCGGCGAGCAGCCGGTTGCGGCCGAGGTATTCCCGCAGCCCACCCCCAAAGGCCTCCGGCCCCACCGTGGCATCGGCGAGGCTGCGGCAGTGGAAGTCGAACCCTTCCGCGTAGCTGTCGCTGTAGAGAATGGCCTCGTGCCCCCGCTCGCCGATCAGCCGCAGGATTGCAGGGAGCACACCCGACGCGAACGTTGCGCGGGCCAGCGTGAGATGGTCGGAGGGCCGCTTCACCAAGGCCCCGGAGGCCGACACCAGCGGCACGTCGATCCCGAGCTGCCGGGCCACGGGCAGCGCGTCGCGGTAACGACGGCCGGTCGCGATCATCATTCGCACGCCGGCGGCGCGAAGCCTCTCCACCGCCGACCGAGTCGCTTCGGGCACCTCATGGCTGGCGTTGGTGAGCGTCCCATCCACGTCGAAGACGAGCAGTCGCACGCGGGAGGATGAGGGCACGGACGGGGCATTCATACGCGGTATGATACCGGCAGAGGTTCGCACCATGACCAGTCCGTCGGATTCCGTACCGTCTCCCCCCTTCGCGCCCGTCGCCCGCGTCGGGGAGATTCCCGTGGGCGAAGGGCGGACATTCGAGGTGGCCGGCCGGCTCGTCGCCGTATTCCATGATGGCACGCGCTACCACGCGATGGACGACCTCTGCCCCCACATGGGTGCGTCGCTTGGCTCCGGGCCGTTCGTCGACGGCATGGTCACCTGTCCGTGGCATGCCTGGCGGTTCCGGGCCTGCGACGGCGGCTGGTGCGATAATGAAAAGTTGAAGGTGGAGGTGTTCGACGTGCGGGTGTCGGGCGACGTGATCGAGGTTTGCGTGCCTCCCGCCACCGCCACCGCCTGAGCGGCACCGCCTTCAGACGGTGATCGACTCGCCGGGCACGAGCACCCGTGGGGTCGCGACGCCGTCGGCCGCGACCTGCCTCGCCCACGCCGCCGCATCCTGCTCGATCGGCGGCCAGGTGCCGTAATGACAGGGCAGCGCGAGTGTCGGGTTAAGCAGCCGGATCGCCTCGCGGGCGTCGTCCGG
>CAJBSQ010000455.1 GCA_903958265.1 uncultured Planctomycetaceae bacterium | reverse complement strand
CTTGCGGCCCCGGGCTCCCACCGCATTCTCGAGCGCTGCCACGACATCGCGGAGCGCACCTGCCTGGGCCGTGAGCTCGTCGGCCGCAGCAGATCCCTCCTCGGCTCCGGCTGCCGAGTGCTGCGTGACGTCCTCGATCTGCTCGAGGGCCGTGCCAATCCGCTCCAACGCCCGCAGCTGCTCGCGACTGCCGACCTGCACCTCGTCGACGAGCGTGCTGACCCCGGCCGACTGCTCGGCCAGCGAGCGAATTGCCGCGGCGACGTCGTCCACCTTGCTCTTCCCGGAGTGCGACAGAGCGATCGACTCCTCGATGAGTTCCGACGTCTCCCGAGCCGCCTGGCCACACCGCTGGGCGAGGCTCCGAACCTCCTCGGCCACGACCGCAAAGCCCAACCCCGCCTCGCCGGCCCGAGCCGCCTCGACGGCCGCGTTGAGTGCGAGAATGTTGGTCTGAAAGGCGATCTCGTCGATGACCTTGATGATTCTCGAGATCCGGCCCCCCGCGGTGTCGATCTCGTCCATCGCGGTCACCATCCCACCGAGCAGTGCATCGGCGCTTTGAAACTGATCCTGCTCGCGGCCGACCAGTTCGCCGGCGGCAGAGCTCTTCTGCGTATTGACGCCGGCCATCGCGCTCGTCTCGCGAGACGATGACGCGATATCCTCGACCGACGCCACTTGTTTCGCCGCTCCTTCCGCGAGCGAGCGGCTCGCCGCCGCGACCTGCGCCGCACCGCTGGCGACGTATTCCGACGTGTTGGCGAGGTCGTCGATGGCCAGCCGCAGGCTGCGGGCATGGCGGCGGATGCTCAGCCACGCGATCACCGCCGCCAGGGCGGCGAGCCCGATCACGAGCAGCATCAACCGATCGCTGCGGGTTCGCGCTGCCGACACGGCAACATCGGTGCGGCGGTCGAGCATCTCCTCGAACTCGCCGATCGGATCCATGATCGAAGCCTTGTCATCGTGATACTTCTCGTCGTGCATGATGCGTTGGGCGAGTTCGCCGTCGGGCTCCCCCTTCCGCGTGTAGCCACCGACTCCGTCGTCGAACTCCCCCTTCATCGCATGCATGGCGATCGTCTCGGTGGCCACCAGCGCGTTGGAGTTGTCTTCGGCCTGCTTGAGTTTCGCGAACTCGGCGGCCGTGAACCCCTGGTGCTGCATCAGCTGCCGGAGCGAAACGGTGCGGCCATCAGGCCTCGGCTTGATGCCATTCCGCACGTCGAGGATGTGCCAGTAGGCCTGCTCGTAGGCCGGATCGTCCGTGACGACATACGTTCGTGCCATCCGCGTGAGTTCGTCGGAACTGGCACGGAGTTCATGGGCCAGTTGGTACGACTCGTAGCGATTGGCCTGCGCCCTGTTGAGCGCGTTTTGATTGGCAAACGCGAGCACCGACAGGGCCACCAGCCCAAAGATCGGACCGAGTGTCGTCAACTGGAGCCGCTGAAGCGTGTTCATCGTCATTCCCTCGCATCGTGCATCGCTGCTGCCCGCGGGGCGTCGACCCGCCGCAGGGACGATGCGAGTCTAGTTCGCGTTCGGGAAGCCTGCGGACCAGGGCCGCACAGCCGCCACAACCCGCACTGCCGGACCGCCGTGCGGCCTGACGCGGTGAATGTCGATCCCCGGGCACCTCCTCGCACGACGCCTGACAGCCATCGGAGCCCGCGGTACGATGGCCGCCGCGTGAGAGTTCCAAGAACCGGAGCGGCTCGGATTCACCTCGGTGGCGGAACCGCCCTCCCCAAGAG
>CAJBSQ010000454.1 GCA_903958265.1 uncultured Planctomycetaceae bacterium | reverse complement strand
GTCTGCCAGGGTGACGGCTACCGCCTCGCCGACGCGACCCCGCAACGACGCATCGAGACCGAGTGGATCGCCGACCGGCTGGCCGTCGACCGCCACGAGCCGATCGCCCGCCACGATGCCGGCGGCGGCTGCTGGCGAGCCCTCCTGCACGGCCTTGATGGCCAGCGGTGTCATGGCCATGCCGGTGTCGAGCCGCGGCTGTGGCGGGAGCGCGATGCTCAGGCTCGAGACCGGAGTCGCCTGGCCCTTGGCATCCTTGCCACCGCGGTCGATCGTGAGCGTCACCGGACGATTTGCCCTGGTCGAGAGTGCCGCGAGCAGTTCGGCATACGACGTGACGGCCACGCCGTCGACCGCCCGGATCGTGTCGCCACCCGCGAGCGCGGGTTCGGCCTCCGCGGCGGCGCCGGCGAGTCCGCGGGAGATGTCGGCGGGCAGGGTGAGAGAGTAGGGGCTCGTGACGCCGATCGTGGGGGCCCCCAGGTCGGTGTCGGGCTTGAGAAGCACGGTGCGGGTGGAGCCGTCGGCAGGGCGACGGACGGTGAACTCGATCCCGTTTTTCACGCTTCCGACGGTCACGCCGTGACGCAGGTCATTGAAGATCGGATTCTTCCGCGGACCGATCGCGACGATCTCGTCACCCGTGCGGAGGCCTGCCCGCCAGGCCGCTCCGCCGGTGCGAACGCTCGACAGGGCGCAGGTCATCTCGCGAACGCCCAGCCCGAACGCCAGCGACGCCATCAGCACCGCGAAGATCACGTTCATGATCACACCCGCGGAGATGATCGCCATCCGCTTGGGCACACTCTGGGCGGGGTAGCTCCGGGGATCCCAGGCCGGATGGGGACCGGCCACGGGCTCGGCGGGCAGGTCGCCCGACATCCGCGCCCGCTGCGCCTCCGCGGTGGCGGCGGAGGGGTTGTCGTCCTGGCCGAGCATCTTCACGTAGCCGCCCAGCGGCAGGATGCCGATCCCGTATTCGGTCTCTCCCCAGGTGAAACTCGCCAGCTTCAGGCCGCCGACGTCGAACCCGAGAAAGAACTTCTCACACTTCACCCCGCAGGCCTTGGCGACGAGGAAGTGGCCGAGTTCGTGGACGAAGATCACGAAACCCAGGCCTCCGGCGACCTGGAGCACCACCCACCAGTTCGCGGGTTTCGCGAACCACTCCAGCCAGCCGGCCCCCAGAAGCGGCGCCATGGTGTTCAAGAACTCAAGCACGAACGAACCTCCTGTCTGGCCCAGGCGTCGAGGCGGAGAATCGCCTCGAGCGTGGGTTCCGCCTCGAACGGATGCTCGTCGAGCAGCCGCCCGCATGTCTCCGCAATGTCGATGAATCGCAGCCGTCCCGCCAGGAACCCGCCGACCGCCTCCTCGTTGGCGGCGTTGAGCACGGCGCCGGCCGTGCCCCCCCGGGCCGCGGCCGCATGCCCCAAGGCCACCGCCGGAAACCGCCCGAGGTCGGGGGGCTCAAACTCGAGCGTCATGGCCTGGGTGAAGTCGAGCCGCCGCGCCGGCCCGGCTGTCCGCGCGGGGTAGGTGAGGGCGTACTGGATCGGCAACCGCATGTCGGGAGGGCTGAGCTGCGCGATCACGGAGCCGTCGATGAACTCGACGAGCGAATGCACGATCGACTGCGGATGGACAAGCACGGCGAGCTTCTCAGCCGGCACGTCGAACAGCCACCGGGCTTCGATGAGTTCCAAGGCCTTGTTCATCATCGTCGCCGAGTCGACGGTGATCTTCGGGCCCATGGACCAGGTTGGGTGCCTGAGCGCCTCCGCCGGCGTCACCGAGGCGAGCGCTGCCTGGGGCCGGGTGCGGAACGGTCCGCCGCTGGCCGTGAGCACGATCCGCCGTACCTCGGCGGGCCTGCCGGCGCAGAGCGCCTGGTGGATCGCGGAGTGCTCGCTGTCGACCGGGAGAATGGTGGCGCCGGTCCTGCAGGCCAGCCGCATGACCAGCGGGCCGGCCATCACGAGCGTTTCCTTGTTGGCCAAGGCGACCGTCTTGCCCGCCTCGACCGCCGCCCAAGTACTCCGCAGGCCGGCGGCACCGACGATCGCCGAGACCACCCGATCGACGGCGGGGTCGGCGACGAGTTCGTCGAGGGCATCGGCTCCGACGGCCAGTCGGGTGCCAGCGGGGAGGGCACCCACGCCGATCTGGGCCGCCGCGGCCGCATCGACCACGACGACCCATGCCGGCCGCAGGCGATGCGCCTGCTCGATCAGGGGGCCAACGCTGCGGTGGGCGGCGAGCAACCAGGCGGCGAAGCGGCCGCCGGACGACGCCACGACATCCAGCGTGCTGGTGCCGATGCTGCCGGTCGAACCGAGCACCGCCACGCGGAGGGCCGGGCCGTGAGCCGCGGGGTCGCCGTTGGCGGAGCGAGGCAAAGAAATCCCCTCAGGCGAGGGATTTCCGGCGTGGGGCAGCATGGGTTGAAGAGCGAGAAAATCGGTCATTGGTGGGTCGGGCAAGTTTATGAGCGGGGGCCCGGAACTTCCACCGCGATTACGGTCCCGTGGAAAAAGCACGTCTGCGGGCGGTTTGCCGCCTGACCGCGAGACAGCCTTCGGCGTTTGTCGCCACCATCACGCCTGCTTACGATTCGAGAGTCCATATGGGTCTTCCGGCCCGGTGGCCCCTTCTGGGTGGAGTTTTGGCATGGCTAAAAAACGCGAGGTTCCCAGGCGTCCGGCTGATCGCAAGCCAGCCCTTGGGGGCAATCTCGTCTGGCCGCTTGTGGCCGCTGGTGTCGCCAGCCTGTTTGCGTTGAGCCTGGTCAGCGTAACGCCCGAACTGTCACTCTCCTACAGCGACCTCGAACGCCTGATCCTGGCGACGTCCGCGGAGGGGAGCGATCGATTCGTGGCGGTGGAGCAGACCGACGGTTCCGAGCCCTCGGCCGTCCGCTACGGCGATCTGCACGACGTGGTCATTGGGGCCTTCCAGGTCTCCGGCAAAGTGCGGGAGGCTGCCCGCGGCGCCGCGGGCACGGCTGCTGCTGAAGACGAGCCGGCCCCCGGTCGCTTGCGGTCGCTGGCGGGCGGCCTGCCGGCGGGAGAGCGGAAGTTCCGCACGTCGAAACTCCCCAGCGAGAACTCCGAGTCGGAGCTCATGAAGCTTCTCAAGCAGCACGCCGTTGCGTTTCGGTATGAGGATCCCCCGAGCCCGTGGCGGAACTGGCTGCCGATGCTGTTCCTGACGGGACTGTTTGGCGTGCTCTTCTTTCTGATGATGCGGCGGATCGGCGGCGCGGGAAGTCCGATGGCCTTCGGCCGCTCGCGGGGCAAGATGTACGCCCAGGAGGATCTCGGGATCACGTTCGACGACGTGGCAGGCATCGACGAAGCCGTGGAAGAACTTCGCGAGGTGGTGGAGTTTCTCCGCAGTCCTGAAAAGTATCAGGTGCTCGGCGGCCACATCCCCAAGGGGGTGCTGCTCGTCGGGCCTCCCGGCACCGGCAAGACGCTCCTGGCCAAAGCGATCGCGGGCGAGGCCGGCGTTCCGTTCTTCGGGCTCTCCGGCAGCGACTTCGTGGAGATGTTCGTCGGCGTCGGGGCGGCGCGGGTCCGCGACATGTTCCAGCAGGCCGCCGCGAAGGCCCCCTGCATCATCTTCATCGACGAACTCGACGCGCTCGGTAAGACCCGCGGCACGAGCGTCGTCGGTGGCCACGACGAACGCGAGCAGACACTCAACGCGCTGCTTGTCGAGATGGACGGGTTCGGGAGCAACTCCGGTGTGATCGTGCTCGCGGCGACCAACCGGCCTGAGACGCTCGATCCGGCGCTCCTGCGACCTGGCCGCTTCGATCGGCACGTGCTCGTCGACCGTCCTGACGTCCGCGGCCGCGAGGCAATCCTCCGGGTGCACGTCGCCAAAGTGAAGCTCGATCCGACGGTCGAAATCGGCCAGATTGCCCGGATCACGTCGGGCTTCGTCGGTGCCGACCTCGCCAATCTCGTCAACGAGGCGGCGCTGCTCGCGGCCCGTAACGAGAAAACGTCCGTCGGCATGGACGAGTTCAACGAGGGTGTGGAGCGGGTCACGGCGGGGCTCGAGAAGAAGAAGCGGGTGATCCACGAAGACGAGAAGAAGCGAGTGGCGTATCACGAGGCGGCGCACGCCCTGGTTGCCTATTCGCTGCCCAACACCGACCCGGTGCACAAGGTCTCGATCATCCCCCGCGGCCTGGCCGCCCTCGGCTACACCATGCAGCGGCCGGAGGACGATCGGTACCTGCTCACCCAGAGCGAACTCGAGAGCCGGATCCAGGTGCTGCTCGCCGGCACGATTGCCGAGGAGACCGTCTACGCCGACGTCTCGACCGGAGCGCAGAACGACCTGGAGCGGGCCAGCGAAATCGCCCGCTCGATGGTGATGGACTACGGGATGAGCCGGCTGGGCCGGGTGACGTACCGGGAGAGCCCCCGATCGCCATTCCTGGCGGCCGCCGCTGGCGACCTGCCCACGGCCCGCAGCCACAGCGAGCAGACGGCTCGCGAGATCGACGAGGAGGTCCGCCGCATCATCGACGAGGCGATGACGAAGGTCCGGCGGATCATCGAGGCGCGGCGGGGGGCCCTGGAGGCGGTGACGAAGCGACTGATGGAGTGCGAGGTGATCAACGGCACGGAACTCAAGACGATCGTCGACGCCTCGACCGGCGTGCCCCAGATCGTGCCCGGCACCGACACCGACCGCCGCCCGGCCCGGGCTCCCCTGACCGACGGCGGGGAACTGCCGGGTACTGCCGAGGCCTGAGTGCCGGCCGGAGCCTGGGAACGAGCTCCGGCACCACCGCCACAACCGGCATCGCCTGCCCCGTCTCGCCTCCTGCTCATGGTGTGGCGGCCCGGGGTTCGATGAATCGCTCATTCGGGCCGCGGTGGTTTGCGGCCTGCAGGTGGAGGAGCACGCGGACGGCGGCTGTCACGATGAGCAAGAGTTTCTTCCTGGCCGGGGGCATCTTCGCGTGCGTGCTGGGGCTCGAAATGCTGCTGGTCGATTCCGCGGTGGTGACGCCGCTCAACGGCAGCGGGCCGCCGCAGACCGTCCAGGCCCCTGACTGGGCTCCCTGGACCCTGCTGTCAGTCGGGGCGGTGACGATCCTGCACTTCGCAAACCTCCAAGGAAAATCGGCGGGCGCGACGCCGATCCGGGCGCCGGGGAGCCACTGGTAGGCGAGACGCCAGCGGTTGGTGGCGGGCGGCGGCTGCGGTTATTTTCTCAGTGACTGCGGGCGACCGGAGCGATTGGTGGTGCCGGTAGCCATCGGTTCGTTTCGCACCGGAAAGCCCCTGCCATGACCGCGGTGAATCAGGTGCTCACGACGCGGGCCAGACCGTCCCGGGATACGGTGCTCTACGACGGCCAGTGCCGCTTCTGCCGTGGCCAGATCGCGATCCTGCGGAGGCTGGATCTCAGGGGCGGCCTGCAGTTTACGTCGCTGCACGATCCGAGCGTGGCAGTCGACTTCCCGGAGGTTTCCCGGGCCGACCTGCTCGAGGAGATGTTTGTCGTGGATCGCCGAGGGCGGGTCTGGAGGGGTGCCGGGGCGGTGCGGTATCTCTCCCGCAGGCTCGTGCTGCTCTGGCCGCTCGCCCTTCTGCTGCACGTGCCTGGCAGCATGCCGCTGTGGCAATGGCTCTACCGGGTGGTGGCCCGCAACCGCTACCGGATCGCTGGGTCGTGTGCGGAAGGCAGTTGCCGGATTCCCTGACGGATCCGATGCCGGGACACTCGCGCGGCGTCCGTCACCATCTCATCGCCATCGACAGCTTCGAGTCAAGCGTCTGATTCGCTGTCGGTCCCGCTGTCGATCTCGCCGTCGATCTCTTTCAGCAAGCGGGTCATGGTGTTGGCATGCACGCCCAGCAGTTTCGCGGCACGGGCCTTGTGGCCGCGGGTGACTTGGAGAGCTTCGCGGATGGCCTGTTCGCGGAGTTTCGCAAGATCGAGGAACGGCAGGCGGCCGGAGGCCGCCACCGCGACGGCGTCACCCTTTTTGGTCGGTACCTTGGGCTCCATCTGGAGCACATAGGCCTGCTCGATCACGTGTTCCAGTTGACGCACGTTGCCGGGCCAGTTGAACGAGCAGAACTCCGCGACCGCGTCACCGGACGGAATCCACTTGGGCAGCCGGTAGCGTTCTGCGAACCGCTCCGAGAAGAAGTCGATGTAGGCCGGGATGTCCTCCGTCCGCTCCCGGAGGGGAGGAACGCGGAGTTCGATCATGTTGAGTCGGTAGTAGAGGTCTTCTCGGAACGTGCCCTTCTCAACCTCCTTTTCGAGGTCCCGATTGGTCGCCGCCACGATCTGCACGTCGATCGGTACCGGTTCCGTGGCTCCGACAGACAGAACCTCGCGCTGCTGCAGAACCCGCAGGAGTTTGGCCTGGAGTTCCATCGGCATCTCCCCGATCTCGTCGAGGAAGACCATGCCGCCTTCGGCTGCACGAAAGATGCCCAGCGATCGGCCGTTGGCTCCGGTGAAGGCACCCTTCTCGTGACCAAAGAGTTGGCTCTCGGCGAGCGACGGCGTGAGGGCCGCGCAGTTCACGGGGACGAACGCCTGATTCCGCCGCGGGCCGCTGCGATGCAGGAGCCGCGCCCAGAGTTCCTTGCCGGTGCCGGTCTCGCCGCACACCAGCACCGTGCATTCGACTTCCGCGGCACGTTCGATCGACTTGGCGATCCGCCGCATCGCGGCGCTGGTGCCGAGCACCCAGTTGCTGGAGTCAGTCGCCCCGGCGATTCTCGTGGCCCCGGTCGAATCGACCACCACCGCCGGGTCCAGTGAACCACCGCGTGGGTCGCGAACCGCACGTTCCGCCGACGCAAAGCTGGAAGGTCGCATGGTCATGGTGTCACTTCAAACGAGGCCAAGAAGGGCCCCCGAGGCCGCCGACGAACTCAGCCCAAAGTATCGCCGCCCCGAAACCGGAATGCAACACGGCGGTTTTGGCGGGGGCGAAATGCCCCACAACACCGCCAGAAACCCTCGAATTCAAGGTTTTTTCTCGGCCGGGGGCCCGGCGGTCGCTGCCAGAAACACCAGGTGCTGCCAGGGCAGCCGATCGAACTCGCGGACCACCATGAAGCCAGCCGCCCCGAGTTCGTCGCGGATCTGCGGCTTCGTCATCTTGTGGAGCGGTTTGATGGGCACCGCTGGATCCTCGCCGCGAAACTCCACCAGCGCGATCGTTCCCTCTGCCGCGAGGCTGCCGCGGATCTTCGCGAGCATCTGCTCCGGATGGGAGAACTCGTGATACACATCGACGCACAGGCAGAGGTCGATCGTTGACTCGGGGAGTCGCGGGTCGATCTCGGTGCCGAGCACGGGCACGATGTTCGTGAGGCCTTCGCGTCCAGCGTGCTCCGCGAGCATGTGGAGCATCTGCGGCTGGATGTCGACCGCGTAGACGCGGCCCTGCGGGCCGACACGGCGGGCGAGTTCGAGCGTGTAGAAGCCATTCCCGCAGCCCATGTCGCAGATGCTCTGGCCGGGTTTGATGGCGAGCGCCTCCAGCAGCAGTCGGCAGTCTTCCTCCCGCTGGCGACTGTCACGGACGAGCCAGGGAGCGCCGGTGAAGTGCATCGTGCGGGCGATCTCACGGCCGCGATGATGGGTAGCCGCGGGCGGGATCGGGATCGACCGGTCGATCGCCATGTCGACGGGTAGCGGACGGCCGGTTGGCTCGTCGGCTGCGGAGGCGGCTGACGATCCGCCGATCAAGCAGAGGATGACGAACAGCCGAACGCGGAGAGACGTGACGATCGCGAACATGACCGCGAAGTATACGCCGATCCCCGGCGGACACTGCGGCTCGAGCGGATCAGGCCACCGGGCGACAGCCCTCGACGAGCGGCAGTCCGCCGGCGTCGTGGCAGGCCACCAGCGTGATTCCATGGCGGTTGGCCGCGGCCACCAGTTCGGGTTCATCGACGAGAATCGTCCTCCCCGCCTCGATCACCAGCACGGTGGCGCCGGTCGCCGCGAGCGAGCCGAGCGTGCCCACGCCGATGGTGGGCATGTCGAATCGCAGATCCTGCCGGGGCTTGGCCACCTTCACGACGGTCATGCCCCCGGTCGGGCACAGCCGCCCGGCACGACGAATGCACTCGTCGGTGCCCTCGATCGCCTCGAGCGCGAGCGGCGCGCGATTTTTCACCACGACGGTCTGGCCGATGTCGAGCCGGCCGAGTTCCTTCGCGAGCTTCCAGCCGAAGACGACGTCGGCGAGCTGCGGCGGCGAGAGCGGCGGCCCTGCGAGCAAGCCGTCGCCCGCCAGCAACTCGGGGGCGAAGTCAGTGGCCGGGCAGATGGCCACGCCAGCGGCGTCGAACGTGGCGGCGATCGCCCCCAGGAGCGAATCATCGCGGTTATCGCGGCGTCCGCTGATGAAGTGCGGCCAGAACGTTCTCAGGCCCGCCCAGTCGGGACGATGCCGAAACCAGGCCCGCCTGGCGAAGATCTTCGCCTTGTGGATTTTGCCGGCCATCGTCGCCCGTCGCACACCATGCCGCAGGAAAAACTCGACGGCAGCGCCGATTTCTGCGACCCCCACCTGGCCATGGGCGTCGGCGAGCGGCTCGAGCGCGGCGTCGGCGTGGTCGCGGATCGCGAGGATCGCCGTGCGGCCCCCGCGGCGGCGGACCGCCTCCGCGACGGCGACGGGATAGCGGCCCCAGCCGGCGAGGATGCCGATGGTCTCGCCCTGAAGCGGGTCGTGCCGAACTGGAAGTGCCGGAGCGGTCATGGCGGCGTCAGGCGGCGTCGGCGGCGGGACGGGCGGGAGCCCCTTCGAGCTGCGCCACGCGGGCGGTGAGCTGCTTGACGTCGCGCCGCATGTCGGGCAGTTTGCTGAGGGCCGCGAGCTGCAGCTTCCGGTCGCGGAGATCGATGGCCGGCTCGCCCAGCACGATCTTGCCGGCTTCGATGTCGTTGGAGACGCCTGACCGGGCGCCGAGGATTGCTTTGTCGCCGATGTGCACGTGGTCGCGGACGCCGACCTGCCCGGCCATCACCACCCAGTCGCCGGTCGTGGTGCTGCCCGCCACGCCCACCTGCGAGCAGATCATGTTGTGCCGTCCGAGCCGGCAGTTGTGGGCGATCATCACGAGGTTGTCGATCTTGGTGCCCGTGCCGATGACGGTGGCGCCATACGTGCCGCGGTCGATCGTCGTGTTGGCTCCGATCTCGACGTCGGCGGCGAGTTCCACCCAGCCGAGCTGCGCCGAGATCGTGTAGCCCGTGGGCCCCGCCTTGTAGCCGAAGCCATGGCCGCCGAGCACGGCGCCGGCATGGATGATGCACCGCTCGCCCACGACCGTGTTCTCGTAGAGCACGGCGTTGGGGAAGATCACGCTGCCGGCACCGATCCGGCATCCGGCCATGAGGTGAACCCCCGGATGAATCGTGACATCAGGGCCGATCTCGACATCGGTCGCTACCGTCGCGAAGGGGTGGATGTCGGTTCCCGAGGCGATTCGGGCCGTCGCGTCGACCACCGCCTGTGGGCTCACTCCGATGCGCTGCGGGTGCCGCTTCGGGCGGAACGCCTCGATCACGGCGGTGAACGCGGCATGCACGTCGGCGACCTCGATGGAGGGCCGGTCGAGCGGGCCGATTCCCACCGGCACGATCACTGCGCCGGCCCGGCTTTTCGCAAGCAGATGGAGTTTGTCGGCGGCGTCAAGGAGGCTGAGATCGTCGGCACCGGCTGTTTCCAGCGTGGCGGCCGAGGCCATCAAACGCTCGGCTGAGTCACCCACCAGGCTGCCACCAACGAGGGCGGCGAGATCTCCAAGCGTGGTCGGCATGTGCGATCCTCCTCTGGCGCCACCGCCGGTCGGGGCGCGGGTGGAGGAGGATAGGGACCGCGTGCTCCGGCCGCAAGGCACGCTCTGGCCGCAAGACAGGCGTTTTCGGGGCTCCGCCGACGGCAGCCGTGGGCTCAGAGCCAGTCGCCGACGGTCTGCTCGAGCCGGGCCTCGACGGCCAGTTGTCGGAGCTTTTCCATGGCCCGGGTCTGAATCTGTCGGATCCGTTCCTTGCACACGCCCATCTGGCTCCCCAGTTCACGGAACGTGCGGGGCGGTTTGCCGTCGAAACCAAACCGGGCGATCACGATCTTCCGCTCCCGCGGTTCGAGTTCGCCGAGAAACTCGCCAAAGAGCCCCTTGAGCACGTTGATCTGCTCGGTCGAGCAATACTCCGCGGTGGATTCCACCTCGGCCCGATCGCGGAGCGATTCGTCGTCGTTGACAAATCGCTTGCGAAACTGCCGGCCCCGGTGGGAAAGCCGGAAGAAATGCCGCTGGATCGCGTAGGTTGCATAGGTACTGAACCGGTTGCCGAGTGCGAAGTTGAACTTCTCCACCGCCCGCATCAGGGCCACATTGCCTTCGCTCACCAGTTCGTCGAACGTCCACGACGCGTCGATGAACTTCTTGGCGATCGAAACCACCAGCCGCAGGTTCGACGTGATCAGGATCGCCTTGACCGTCTCACCTTCGGTGAGCCAGCCCTCGACCTGCTCGATCTGACGAAGGGTGGCCCGCTTGCGATCGAGGCGTCCACGAACGCTGGCGGCTCGGAACTTCAGCCAGTTCATTCGACGAAAGTAAAACTGCTCTTCATCCTTCGAAATCAGCCGCGTTTGGTAGAGGCTGGCGAGGTAGGGTGACAGGCCCTTGGCATCTGCCGGCGGACCACCGCCCTGCCCGAGCGGGACCGCAGCGTCGGCCGGCGGTATGGTCGCCAGCTTTTCGGCGTCGGCCTTGAGAAACTGTCGGCAGGGGATGTAGTCGATCACCCGTGCAAAAAAGGCCTCGCGGCGGGCGGCGAGTTCGGCTCGCCGCCGCGCCACCGCGACTTCGTCGGCAGTGATGCGCTTGGGCGTGCATGCGCCGTGGTTGCGGGCGAGGAGTTTTGATGCCTTCTTGGCAGGAGCGATCACGGCAGTTCTCCTTCTGAACATCCCGGTGAGGAATGTGGGTAAGAAGGGAACCGCAGGGGCAGCGGCCGCGTAACCGGCCCAAACCCACCGCTTCTTGGGCGGGTCGGAGGGCCACGGCGAAACTCAGCCGGCCGCGGGCCGAAAGGCCGCCCGCCGCGAGATGACCGCCACGGCCGCCAGTCCGAGCCCGAGGAGGGCACAGCCTGCCGGTTCCGGTACGGCAGCGAGGTTGTTCTCCACCCAGACTTCGGCGAGGCCGTGGGCGACTTCGAAGTCGGTGAGTTCCGTAGGCGAGAGGGCGTCCGGATCGAGCGCCCCATAGACGAAATACAGCGGTTCCGACGACTGCAGGCCCGTCATGCCGAGCTGCAGTGAATAGAGGTAGAAGCCCTGGTCGGGCGTGCCGCCGGCCTGGCTGATCGAGGTGAAGAGATGGGTGTGGACGGTTCCGGCGGAGACTCCGGTGGAGGTGACCTGGATCGTGTTGCCGGGGATCACGCCGGCCGAGGTGCCGGTGATCCCTGCCGCCCAGCCACCGCCCCCCTGCTTGGTGAGGCCGAGCGACACGTCGGCGGCGGCCGGGGTGAAGGCGACGCTGCCAGTGCCGCTCCAGTAGTAGAGGTTGCGGGTGGCGGCATTGATCGACATCGGCAGAAACGAGAACGTCAGCGGTGTGCCGCCGGGCAGTGCCGTGTAGACGCTCGAGGGGGTCATTAGCGAGGGATTGTCCAGGAACGACTGCGTGGCGGCTCGGAAGCCGGGTTCACCAGGGCTCGCGCTCTCGTAGGGGGCCGACGTCGTGCCGGTGGGCACCACCTCCCCGCCGAACACCCGCATCTGATCGGCCGGCACCGTTCCGGTCGTGGCCGCATCGTCGTAGCCACCGATTACGAGGGTGGTGCCGCTCGACGTCACGAGCACGTCGTAGTGCGTCTCCTCCGCCGGGCTTGCGGTGGCGAGGGCCAGGATGGCAAAGGCGGCACCGCATCGAGCGACGTACGGCGTGTGCATGGGAGGTCTTTCCGAAAGGAGAGGAAAGGGAGCTGGTTAGAAAAAGGGGAGTTGGTGGGCGTTACTGGGGCACGCAAAAGTTGTCGGTCGGTGATTGCGTGTTTGCCCACTCCGCGACGGTGAGCGCCGACACGGGTTCGACGTGCCAATCGGCGTACAGGAAGTGCGAAGCGCCGGCATGCCGGTGGATGGCCGCGTCGGCCTCGATCTTTCCGAGCACCTGCTTGCGGGCGACGGTCAGCGACGTGAACCAGGCGTGATTGTGCACGTGGTCGTTTTCGATGATCGGGGCCTTCTGGTCGGCGATCTCGAAGGCCACCAGCGTCTTCGAGCTGGCCCGCAGTTTGTTGCGGTTGGTGACGGCGAGGGTCCGCGGTTCGTCGGTCAGGTAGGCGTTCATCGCATAGCTCGTCAGTTTCGCCTCCGCTCGCTCCGCGGCCTTCGTGTCGTCGGGGCAGATGCGAATGGCATCGACGCTCTCCATGAACGGCGCCACCGTGAAGATCCAGGAGCGTTCGGCCTCGTTGGCTTCGTTGTGCGAGGTGTCGGGAAACCGGCCGCGGTGGGCGTCGCAGAACTGGCCCATCGCGAGCCCCACCTGCCGCAGATTGCTGGCGCACTGCGTGCGGCGTGCGGCGGCCCGCGCGGCCTGCACGGCCGGGAGCAAGAGCCCGATGAGAACGGCAATGATCGAGATCACGACGAGCAGCTCCACGAGCGTGAAGGCCGCCGACGACCTGGGGCTGAGGCGGCGTTCATCACTTCCGCAATCGTATGTCATATGCAACTCTTTTGCGTTTATAGCACGAGCCGGTGACGCGTCAAGTCCCGGGTGGGGTCGGCTGAGAGCGGAGCAACGCCCCGTGAACAAGACGGAGCGAGCAGGTGCCGCGAGTTTGCCGAACCGGTGGCCCGCAAAGGCCGGGGAGAACGCGACGGGTCAGCACCCGATGCGTCGCACCACACCCGGATCAGGACACGGTCACGAGCGATTCCTGGAGAAATGGCAGGAGACGGGAGAAACGGCAGGAGACGAGTAAACCGGGCTGGAAAGCCATGCCTCCGTGTACGGCCCTGCCTGAGTTCCGGTTGTAAACGCGGGCTGGTGGAGGGTCAAGCAACCAACCGGTCCGGTCGAGGGGGAAACTCGGGGCGATTGTGTCGCTTCTGATGGGAGTTTAGGCTGCCGGAGAGATCGGGGTGACCCGTGGATACGGGGCCTTCTCCCCGACCGCCGACCTCTCTCAGGACGATTTGCATGGCCGCCTCACGCGACACGTTCAAGCCCCGGACGGCCCCGAACCGGACGCCTCAGTCGACGAGCACGGCTGGTTTTTCCGGCCGCGATCCCGGCCCTGAGCAAGGCTGGCAGGCACTGCTCCTGCGGGCCGGGCTGATTGTGATGCTGTGCCTGTGGGTCTATTCACCCGTGTGCCACCCCGTGCACTATGCCGACTGGCTGTGGGACGACGATCAGCTGCTGACTGCCAACGCGACCGTCCAGTCCACGACCCCCGCGGCCCTGAAAAAACTCTGGTTCAATCCCGACGGGGCCGACTACTTTCCGCTGAGCTACACGGCGCTGTGGGCCCAGTGGCCGTTCTTCCAAATGGACCCCCGCACGGGCGGCCCCCCGCAGGTCGGCGGCCCTTCGGCCCCCTGGCCGACCGGCTATCACGCCACGAGCGTGGTGCTGCACATTCTCGGATCGCTGCTGCTGTGGCGGCTGTTCACGGTGATGAAGGTGCCGGGAGCCTGGCTGGGCGCGGTGCTGTTCGCCGTCCATCCGGTGTGCGTCGAGAGCGTGGCCTGGGTGTCGGAACTGAAGAACACCCTGTCACTGCCGCTGTTTCTGCTCTCGGCGATCAGCTTCGTGAAGTTTGACGATGCGGCCGAGGACGAGCCGGCGAAATGGCGGCACTACGGGCTGTCGATCGTGTTCTTCCTGCTCGCGATGCTCGCCAAGACATCGGTCGTGGCGCTGCCGGTGGTGCTCCTCGTGTATGTCTGGTGGAAGCGGGGTTCGGTGAGCGTCCGGGATCTGGTGCAGGCGGCGCCGTTCTTCCTGATCTCCATCGTGCTGGGCATCGTCACCATTTGGTACCAGCACGGCCGGGCCATCGGGCAGGAGACGATCATCGTCCCGCCGTACTTCGAAAACGGTGTGCCGTCGATCAGGGGGCTGCTGTCGCGACTGTCGATCGCCGGGATGTCCATCCTGTTTTATCTTCGGCTGATCATCTGGCCGGTGAACCTGCTGCCGATCTACACCCGCTGGGAGATCGACCCTCCCAAGATCTGGCAACTCCTGCCGATTCCCGTGATCCTCGGAGCGGCCTGGTGGTCTTGGCAAAACCGCTCCACCTGGGGCCGGCACGTGATCTTCGGCCTCGGCTTCTTTCTGCTGATGGTGGCTCCCGTGCTCGGGTTCATCACGATCTCCTACATGCGGATCACCTGGGCGGCCGACCACTTCATCTACCTGCCGATGATCGGCGTGATCGGGCTGATCGCCGCCGGCGTTGCCACCTGGTATCGCCACCTGGCCTCATCCGAGCGGCCCGTGCTGCTGGCGGGCACGGCCGCCACCCTGGCCTTACTGACCTGGATCTCGTTCAGCCTGGCGACGACCTGGGTCAACGAGGACGAACTCTGGACGCACACGCTGCAGCACAACGAGAACGCCTGGCAGGCCCACAACCGGCTGGGGGCCAAGAAGTTTGCCCGCGGCCATGTCGATGACATCCCCGCGCCCGGTCGGCTCGACCCGGCCACCGCGGTCAAGGTGAAGGGGGCCCTCCATCACTTCACCCGGTCGACCGCGTTGCGGCCCGACCTGGGCGAGACGCACAACAACCTCGGCACCGCCCTGTCGGCAAAGGGCCGGCTGGACGAGGCGATCGAGCAGTTCAAGGAGGCCGTCCGAGTGACGCCGCACGTGCCGGCGATCCGCGTCAACCTCGCCAATGCCCTCGCCGCCGGCGGCCGGTTCGAGGAGGCCGAGGCAAAGTATCTCGAACTCATTGAAGGCACCGAGAACCATCATGCCGAGATGATCCGGCAGTTGGGCAACCCGAACCTCCCCATCGATCCGAGCGTCGCCGCGCTGATCAACAACTACGGGGTGGCACAGTTCAAGCAGGGCAAGACGGAGGAGGCGATCACGTCCTTCCGTCGGGCCTTGGCGATCAACCCGAATCTCAAGGATGCCCGTGAGAGCCTGGCCGTGGCCACTGGCGAGAAGCCGATGCCCAGCGGCCCAGGCGGCCCGGCGGCGGCCACTCCGGAGCGACCGGCGCCGACAACGCCCGTGGTACCACCCTTACCGATGTCGCTCCCCACGTCGCCCACACTCGGGCCGACATCACGATAGAAAGGGCCGTGATCCGCGACACGCTGCCCCCCCGCGGCCGTCGAGGGGAGGGCGATGATCGGCCTGCCTCCCCGGCTCCTACCATACCGGGTGCGTGACGACCGCGGCGTTGGAATCGTCGCGCACCCGCCAACCGGGCAAGCCGGCTCGCGATGTGGTGTGTCACTGATCAATCCGCTCGTTCAGGAAGCCACTCATGCCCCGCTCGCTCGTGATCGTGCTCGGTGACCAGCTCGACCGAAGGAGTGCCGCCTTCGACGGCTTCGACGGCTCTCGGGACCGGGTCTGGATGGCCGAAGTGGCCGAGGAGAGCACCCACGTCTGGACGCACAAGGCACGGATCACCGTCTTTCTCTCGGGCATGCGGCATTTCCGCGACATGCTGGTGGCTGAAGGGATTGGCGTCGATTACACCGAACTCGCCGCGGCCCCGCGGGCCCGCGAGCCGGCCACACTCGCCGCGTCGCTCGCCGCCAGCCTCCGCCGGCTCGCGAAGGCTGGCTGGAGCCCGGAGCAGCTCGTGGTCGTCGAGCCGGGGGAGTGGCGGGTGCAGGAGGCGCTGCGTGGGGCGGCGACGGCTGCGGGAATCCCGCTCGACATCCGGAGCGATCGCCACTTCTTCTCGACCCGCGCGGAGTTCGCCGAGCATGCCCAGGGCCGCAAGCAGCTGCGGCTCGAATACTTCTACCGGCCGCTACGGGAGAAGTTTGGCGTGCTCATGGACG
>CAJBSQ010000453.1 GCA_903958265.1 uncultured Planctomycetaceae bacterium | reverse complement strand
GCAGGCTACGCCCCGCGGCGGCGACCTGAGCGAGGGCACGATGTACGGACATGGCGTGGCCACACTCGCGCTCGCCGAGGCGCTGGGCATGACCCGCGATGACGTGCTCGCCCGTCCCGTCCGCGATGCGATGCGGTTCATCGAGCGGTCGCAAGACACGCACAGCGGCGGATGGCGATATCTTCCCGGTCAGCCGGGCGACACCACCGTGACGGCCTGGCAACTGGCGGCCCTGCGGAGCGCCGGCCTGGCGGGGATCGCAGTGCCATCGCCGACGATGGAGGGCATCTCGCGGTTTCTCGACCGCGTGCAGACCCGCCGCGGCGAGGCCTATGGCTACCAGTCGCCCCAGGCCCGCCCCTGCACGTCGGCGATCGGCCTGCTCTGCCGGCTCTACACCGGCTGGCCGGAGGAGGCGACGATCGATCGCGGGCTGACGGCGCTCGCCAAGGGGGGCCCTGATCCCGACGCGATCTACCTCAACTTTTACCTGTCGCAGGCGTTGATGCAGCGGGATCATCCGCTGTGGTCGAAATGGAATGTCCGCAACCGCGACCAGCTCGTCGCCCGCCAGGCCTTCCGCGGCCACGAGGCGGGCAGCTGGTTCCTCGCCGATCACGACACCGCCCCCGGCGGCCGGCTGGCCCACACGGCCCTCGCGGTGCTGACCCTCGAGGTCTACTACCGACTGCTGCCGATCTATGGTCCCGACGCCGTAGCGGGGGGCTGGTAGGCCGGTTTCGTCGGCGGCATATACTCCAGTCGAGGAGTCTTGCTCATGCGGCCGGTCACGTATTCTTGGATGGCAGTGGTGATCGGCGTGTGCTGCGCCGCGATTGGCTGGCTGGGAATCGCGGGGTGGATCGCGGTCGCCGTGGTGGTCGCAAGTGTGGCGATGCACGTTGCCGGCAACGCGCTCGGCACGCAACTGCGGGAATCGGCCGACCGCGACCTGTCGCGATTCCGCCGTCGGGAGTCTGCTCCGCAGCTGGTGCCCAGGCCCCGGCCCACAAGACTCGAGCAGCGGCAGAGTCTGGGCCGTCTCGTGCCCGTGTCGGCCGGCATCGGTGCCGTCTGCGGTGGTGGCATCGGGGCGACAGCGCTTGCGACCCTGACCTCGAGCAGCGTTGCCGGCGCGACGCTGGGCGGCGTCTCGTCGGCGGTGATCGGCGGGCTGCTGGGTTTCCTGGGGGCCAGCTTTGTCGAGATCATCCGCGTGAGCCTCCGCGACGCAATCGCGGCCGAACGGGCCTCGGCGGCGGCCGACCGCTGACCGCGATCCGCGGTGGAATGCCGGGGCAGGCCGTGGTACAACCGTCGACCACGACGAGTTGATCCCACCCCCCGGCCAGGAGTCTCCCATGACCAAACCCCACCGCCGCCTGAAGAAGGCCAACCACGGGGCGCGTCCCGCCAACAGCAAAGCCCGCAAGGCGAAGCGCAAGCACATCCGCACCTAAACCTCGACGCCCGCCCAGAGCAGCCTGAGGATTTCGCCGCATGGCTCCTCGCGACTTCATCATCCATCCGAGCGACTACGACCTCGAGCGGGTCGTGGCCGACATCCACGAGATTCGCCGCTGGAACAAGCAGCGGTTTGAGATGGAGCAGTTGACCGCGATCGTCCACGAGGACCTGTCGCGGGGGCTCTGCGTGGGCTACAAGGATCTCGGGCCCGATGAGTTCTGGATCCGCGGCCATTTCCCCGGCGTGCCCCTCATGCCCGGCGTGCTGATGTGCGAGGCGGCGGCCCAACTCTCGAGTTACTTCTCGACCCGATACAACCTCCTCGACGCCGCGGTGGTCGGCTTCGGTGGACTGGAGGAGGTGCGGTTTCGGGAGCCCGTGCGGCCCGGCAACCGGCTCGTGATCGCCGTCGAGCGGGTGCGGGTCCGCCCCAAGGCGATGATCGTCTGCCGGTTTCAGGGGCTCGTCCGCGAGAGCATCGTCGTCGACGGTGTCATCAAGGGTGTCCCGCTGCCGATCGATGCGCTCGCTTCGGCCGACAAAGCCGCGATGTGACGGGAGCCCGAGGCTCGATCGCGACCTGCCGACACTCCTCACCATTCGCTTCCGGTCTCTGGCCCGCTCCCTGCCCTGTGGCGACCTTCGCATGCCCCGTCGTCCTCCGCGGAAACCCAATCCGACGCTCGATCTGTCGCGGCACCTGATTCCCCTCGGCTCACTTCCCGTGCCCTGCGATCCGCGGCCGCTGTTCGCTCGAGACGCCCCGATCGAACTGGAAGTGGGCAGCGGCAAGGGGCTGTTTCTAGCCACGGCATCGGCCCGAGAACCCGGCCGCAACTTTCTTGGCGCGGAGATCGCGACCGGCTACGCCCGGATGTGCGCTGCCAAACTCGCCGCCGCCGAGACGACCAACGCCCGGATCATTGCCGGCGACGCCACCTTCCTGGTGCGGAGCATGCTGCCCGACGCCTGCCTGGGGGGCATGCACGTCTATTTCCCCGATCCCTGGTGGAAGGCCCGCCACCGCAAGCGGCGCGTGCTCTCGGAGCTATTCCTGCGGCACGCCGGCCGCGTGCTGCCCGCCGGCGCGACGCTCCACGTCTGGACCGACGTGGAAGAGTATTTCCGCGAGTCGATGGCCTTCGCCCAGGCCACGGGGCTGTTCGCCGATCCGCGCGAGGAGCAGGTGTCGGCTGCCGAGCACGACCTCGACTACCGCACCCACTTCGAGCGGCGGACGAGGCTCGCCAACGAACCCGTCTGGCGGGCCGCGCTCGACCGCACCGAGCGGCCCGCCGGCTGCGAACGCCTGGTGCCCCCTGAGTCCCTGAGTTCCTGACCCCGCTACCGCGACGCCTCGTACGTCCGGCCGGCGTTGCCGCACGTCGCGGCCGCGAGGGAGATCTGGTGAAGCCGCTCCCCCGCGGGTGTCGGATACCGGCCGGTGAGGCAGGCCTGGCAGAGGTCGCCGGCGTCGAAGCCGATCGACCGTGCCACCGCCTCGACGGGCAGGTAGCGAAGCGAATCGGCTCCCAGCCGAGCTGCCATCGCGGCCTGAGCCGTCTCCGTGAGCACGCCGTCGGGCACGAACTCGGGGGCGAACAGTTCGTCGATCGTCGACATGTCGATCCCGTAGAAACACGGGGCGATGATCGGCGGGCAGGCGACCCGCACGTGGATCTCGCGGGCCAGCCCCAGCGACCGCATGCGTCCGAGCAGCGACTTCATCGTGGTGCTGCGAACGATCGAATCCTCGACGAGGATCACCCGACGACCCTCGAGAACTTCGCGGAGCGGCGTGTATTTCGTCTCCACCTTCTGCCGGCGGCTGGCGGCGCCGTCGATGAACGTGCGGCCGCTGTAGCGATTGCGGATCAGCCCTTCGACACAGGGAATCGAGAGCCGGTAGGCCATCGCGTCGGCGGCGGCCTTGCTCGTATCGGGGACGGGAACGACGACGGTGTCGTCGTCGATCGGCACAGTCTCCAGCAGGGCCAACTCCTCCCCCAGCCGCTTCCGCGAGAGGTAGACGCTCCGCTCGTCCATCGTGCTGGCGACGTTGGCGAAGTAGACCCACTCGAAAAAGCAGTGCGCCTTCCGCGGTGATTCGGCAAACCGCTCGATCCGCACACTCGCGCCGTCGACGATCAGGGCCGTCCCCGGCTCGAGCGATCGAATCGACTCGGTGGGAAAGCCGAGGTTCAGCAGGGCCACGCTCTCGCTGGCGGCCGCCACCAGCGGCCCGACGCGGGCATACTCCATCGGGCGGATGCCCAGCGGATCCCGGGCGACGATCAGCCGGCCGCAGGCATCGAGAATCGCGAGGTTCCACGCCCCGTCGAACCGGGCGGAGATCGCCGCCAAGAGTTCGATGGGATCGGGATCGGCGTCACCCGAAATCTCCTTGCCGATCGCGTGCATGATCACTTCGGTATCGTTGTCGCGGGCCAGGTGATTGTCGTCGCTGGCGAGGATCTCGGCCCGCAGTTCTGGATAGTTGGCGAGTTGGCCGTTGAATCCGAAGGCGAACCACTTCCGCTTCTGGATGTGGGGGCGTTCGAGCGGCTGGGCGTAGCCGCGGTCTTCCGCACCGCAGGTGGCGTAGCGGACATGGCCGATCGCGGCCCGGCCGGCGTGCAGTTCCATCACGCTCGCATACTTCCCCCGGTGGTTCATCCGAAACACTACGCTGACGCTCCCAACCTCCTTGTAGGTCGCCAGCAGCTGGCTGCGGCCGGGGTTCCAGGCCGTCATTCCGGCCGAGAGCTGGCCGCGGTTCTGGATGTCGAGGAGCATTCGGGGCATCAGCCGCGACACCTCGTCAGGCCCCTGATCGGGGCACAGCGGGCTGACCTCCTCGCCAACGAGGTGATAGATCGCGGCCAGCCCGCACTCGTGCTGCAACTCGCTCATCGGCAGGTGGCCTCGGTGGAACGGGCACGATCGCTCGAGCGGCCATCATAGGGATCACGACGTCGCCGCCTCAACCGTCAGGCACGGCTCTCGGGATTCCTGATGAGCCGCCAACCGCGGCCGGGTGGCCTCGTGTGCCGCCGCGAGGGTACGATACGCAGGCTCAGCGTCACCGCCGGTGGCGGTCACCCACCTGCCGCGTTGCCCATGACTGATCCGATCCGCCAGCAGATCGCGACCGCCGCCGACCTGATCGTGGTCAAGGTTGGCACGCGTGTGCTCACCGGCCCCGACGGGTTGCTTGATTCCGCCAGGATCGAGTCGCTGGGGAGGCAGATCGACGCCGTCTCGTCCGG
>CAJBSQ010000452.1 GCA_903958265.1 uncultured Planctomycetaceae bacterium | reverse complement strand
TACCGGCTGACGGTCACGTTCGCCCCTGGCACCGACCTCAACATGGCGCAGGTGCTCACGCAGGTCCGCGTCACGCTGGCGATGCCGATCTTGCCCGACCTCGTCCAGCGGGAGGGGGTGGCGGTGCTGAAGAAGTCGCCGGCGGCGATGATGATCGTCAACTTCACCGCCGCGAAAGACACCGCCGGCAAACCGCTCTACGACGAGACCTTTCTTTCCAACTACGCCACGATCCAGATCCGCGACGAACTGCTCCGGCTCGAGGGCGTCGGCGACGTCGACTTCATCGGGCAGCGAGACTACAGCATGCGAGTCTGGCTCGACCCGGAGAAGATGGCGGCGGTCGGCCTATCGCCCGGCGACATCCGCATGGCGCTGGAGAACCAGAACTTCCAGGTGGCGGCGGGCAGCGTCGGCCAGCAGCCGGCCCCCGGCGGCCAGGCCTTCCAGATTCCGCTCTCGGCGGTGGGCCGGCTGATCACGGCCGGCGAGTTCGGCGACGTGATCGTCAAGGAGACCGACGCGGAGACCGGCGACGTCGCCAGCGTGATCGTGCGGTTGCGAGACGTCGCGAGGGTCGAGCTCGGCGCCCAGTTTTACGATCAGATCTGCCGGCTCGACGGTGAGCCGAGCGTGGGCATGAACATCTACCAACTACCCGGGTCGAATGCGATCGAGACCGCCGAGGCCGTGCGGACAAAGCTGGCGGCGCTCGGCGAGCGGTTTCCCAAAGGGCTCCGGGCGCAGGTCGTCTACGACACGACGCCCTTCATCGAGGAGTCGAAGGCCGAGGTGCTCAAGACGCTCCGCGACGCGATCCTGCTCGTGGCCCTGGTCGTGCTTCTGTTCCTGCAGAACTGGCGGGCCACGCTGATCCCGCTGGTCGCGGTGCCCGTGGCGATCGTCGGCACGTTCGTGTTCATGGCGGCGTTCGGCTTCAGCCTCAACAACCTCTCGCTCTTCGGCCTGGTGCTGGCGATCGGGATCGTGGTCGACGACGCCATCGTCGTGGTCGAGAACGTGGAGCGCTGGATCGAGCACGGGCTCACGCCGCGGGAGGCGTCGTTCAAGGCCATGGAGGAGGTGACAGGGCCGGTGATCGGCGTGGCGCTGGTGCTCTGCGCCGTGTTCGTGCCATGCAGCTTGATCTCCGGCATCGTCGGCCAGTTCTTTCGGCAGTTCGCCCTCACGATCGCCGTCTCGACGTTGCTCTCGGCGGTCAACTCCCTGACGCTCTCTCCCGCGCTCGCCGCGATTCTGCTCAGGCCGAAGGGAACACCCCCCGATGCCATCGATCGGGCTCTGGCATCGGTGTGCGGATGGATCTTCCGCGGTTTCAATGCGATGTTTGCGGCGGTCACGCGGACCTACGCATGGCTGGTGCGGGGGGCGATCGGGCTGGCCGCGCCGATCCTGCTCGTGTTCGCCGGGCTGCTCGCGGCCACCTGGCTGTTGTTCACGATCATCCCCGTGGGGTTCATTCCGAAGCAAGACAAGGGCTACCTGATCGCCGACATCAGGCTTCCGGACGGGGCCAGCGTGCAGCGGACGGCGAAGGTGATGGCCGCGCTCGAGCGGCGGGCGCTCGAGGAGCCGGGCGTCGCGCACGCCCTGTCGGTGGCCGGGCGGTCGGTCGTGCTCGGCGGTAACGCCCCCAACTGGGGAGCGATGTACGTGATACTCGACGGCTTCGCCGAGCGGCGCAGCCGTGAGGCATCGGCTGATGCGATCGCCTCACGGCTTCGCAGTGAGTGGCAGGCCACGGTGGACGAGGCCCGCATCGAGGTCTTCGGGCCGCCGCCGGTCGACGGCCTCGGCACGGTGGCGGGCTTCAAGCTCGTGGTCGAGGATCGAGGCGACTACGGCCCGGCCCTCCTCGAGGAGGCGGCCACCGCCGTGGTGCAGGCGGGACAGGAGGACGGCCGCCTGACCGGCCTGTTCACCAACTTTTCCGCGAGCACACCCTGGCTGTTTCTCGACATCGACCGGGAGAAGACCGCGGCGGTCGGCGTCAAGCTCGAGGACCTCTTCGAGACGCTGCAGGTGCAGTTGGGCTCGTACTACATCAACAACTTCAACCGCTTCGGCCGTTCGTGGCAAGTCAACGTGCAGGCCGATGCGGTTCATCGCGGCGACATCCGCCGGGCGATCGACGAGCTGAAGGTGCCGGGTTCCGACGGCCAGCCGGTGCCCCTCTCGACGCTCGTGCAGGTGCGGGATCGGGTCGGCCCCTCGCTCGTCATGCGCTACAACCTCTACCCAGCCGCCGCCATCTTCGGCGAGCCGGCGCCGGGCGAGGGCAGCACCTCCGCCCTCGCGGTCGTCCAGGAGCACTTCGACCGCCTCCAGCGGGAAGCGTCGATCCCACCGCTCTTCGCGGCCGAGTGGACGGAGATGGCCTTCATGCAGGTCCGTTCGGGATCGACGGCCACGTTCCTGTTCGTGCTCGGCGTGGTGCTCGTGTTCCTGGTGCTGGCGGCCCTCTACGAGAGCTGGTCGCTGCCGCTGGCGGTGATTCTCGTGGTGCCCATGTGCCTGCTCTCGGCGCTCATCGGCGTCCGCTGGGCGGGCATGGACATCACGATCTTCACGCAGATCGGGTTCGTGGTGCTGGTCGGGCTGGCCTGCAAGAACGCGATCCTGATCGTGGAGTTCGCCCGGCAGTTGACCCGCGAAGGAAGACCCCTCGCCGAGGCGACGGTGGAGGCCAGCCGGCTGCGGCTCCGGCCGATCCTGATGACGTCGCTGGCCTTCATTCTCGGCGTGCTACCGCTGGTGGTGGCCGAGGGAGCCGGGGCGGAAATGCGTCGCACGCTGGGCATGGCGGTCTTCAGCGGGATGCTCGGCGTGACGCTCTTCGGCATCTTCCTCACGCCCGTGTTCTTCTTCACGCTCCTGCGGTTCGGCCGGAAGCCATGACGGCGGGTCATTTCTGCCTCGCGACCGCTTGCATCCCGCGTACTTCATCGGGGGTGAGTGAGCGGCCCGCCAGCACCAGCAGGTCGATGTCTGATTCGGGCGTGTCGTCGCCTCGTGCCTTGGAGCCGTAGACGATGATGGAATCCACGGGCCAAGCGGACTACCGCGGCTTGATGCCGCGGAGCCACTCCGGCCAGATGCACCACGCGTCGAAGCCGGCCGGCGGCTGCTTACCGATGTAGTCGTCGCAGGAGCCACCGTCCACGCTCGGTAGCGGCTTGCAGCACTGGCCGCTGGCGGCGAGTTCCTCGAGCCGCAGCTGCCAGCCACCACCGAGCGCTCGGTAGATCTGGATCATGCCCTTGGCCACGCCGCCGAGGTTATCGTTGAGCCGCACCTGCTCGGTCACCTGCGTCTGCTGCACGACGAACACCCGGTTGAAGTCGCTCGTTCCCTCCTTGTATTGGATCTCGACCAGCTGCACCGAGCGGCCCGCGGCGTCGACCGCCTGCTGCTGCTTGCCCGCCGCCACGCGGGCCTTGATGGAGGTGACGATTCCGTCCTCCGCCTCGCGGCCCGCCCGCAGCACCGTCTCCTGGTAGGTGGCGGCCAGTGACTGAAACTTCGCGTCCTGCTGCCGGATGTTGTTGAGCAAGCGGCCGTAGTTGAGGATCTTCCAGTCGACGACCGGAGCCACGAAGCCGAATATCGAATCAGACTCGAACAGCTGTCCGAGCTCGTTGGCATACACGCCGAGATACCCGTTGATCGAAAACGCCGGGTAGAGCTCCGCCTCAGCCACGCCGATCTGCGCGCACTGGGCGGCGAGCATCCGTTCCGCCTGCCGCACGTCGGGCCGCCGCCTCAGAAGATCAGCCGGAATGCCGACCCCGAGCGCCACCGGCGGCATCGGAATGGCGTCCTCGCCGAGCCGCCCCGCCAGGTCCTCGGGCGCGATGCCAAGCAGCACGCAGAGGGCGTTCGACGTCACCCGGGCCTGCCGCTCGTACTCGGGAATGAGGGCTTCCGTCTTGGCAAGGTTGAGCCGCGCCTGCGAGACGTCGAGTTCGCTCGTCACTCCCCCCTGCAAGCGATCGATCGCGATCTGCAGCGAATCCCGCTGAATGGCGGCCAGCCTCGTCAGGTCG
>CAJBSQ010000451.1 GCA_903958265.1 uncultured Planctomycetaceae bacterium | reverse complement strand
CATGCGGCGGGGCTGCCGCACGCGCTCTTCCTCGATAGTGCGATCGTTGACCGGGCCGCGGATCGCGCGGCCTCTCCGGCCGGCACGCCGCCCCTGCGGCTCGGCCGCTACTCGTTTGTCGCCGCCGATCCGATCCACTCCTGGCAGGTGCCGCGCGGCCCCGACTGGTCGGCCTGCTGCCACGAGATCGCCGCCACGTTCGCCGCGGTCCGCAGCCTGCTCGCCGATCTCGCCTGCCAGACGATTCCCGGCCTTCCGCCCTTCCAGGGAGGCGTGGCCGGACTCCTCGCCTACGAATGCGGCCTGGCCCGATTAGGACTCGAACCGCCCCCCGCCTGCGGACCGGAGCCGCTGCTCTCGCTGCATGTCTATGACCTGGTCTTCGCCTACGACCACGACCTCGAGCAGGGCTGGTTCGTGTCGCAGGGTCTGCCCGCCCGCGGCCCGGTCGAACGAGCCCGGCGCGGCACCGAGCGGCTCGCCGCATTCCTGTCGGCGCAGGCGGGCGACCGGCCGCGGTGCGACGTGACAGCCACCCCCGCGCCCCTGCCCGGCCATCCCCTGCCCGGCCATCCGCACGTGCGGTCCACCCGCACCCGCGACGCCTACCTCGAGATGGTCCGCGCCGGCATCGAACTGGTGCAGGCCGGCGACATCTTCCAGGCCAACCTGGCCCAGCGGTTCGTGACGGCCGCCACCATCGATCCCGTCGAGCTCTATCTCCAGGCACGGGCCGTGAATCCCGCCCCGTTTGCCGCCTATCTCGACACCGGAGGCCTCCAGGTGGCGAGCATGTCTCCCGAGCGATTCCTGCAGGTGGCCCACGGCGTGGTTCGCACGCATCCCATCAAGGGCACGCGGCGGATGACCGCCAGCCCGGAGGCCGATCTGTTTGCGGGCGCCGACCTCGAGGCGAGTGCCAAGGACCGGGCCGAGAACGTGATGATCGTCGACCTCGTGCGGAACGACCTGTCGCGGGTCTGCACACCGGAGAGCGTGCGAGTGGAGGCCCTCTGCCGCCTCGAGCGCTACCGCTATGTGCAGCACTTGGTGTCGATCGTCGCCGGCCGTTTGCGCCGCGGGCTCGGGGCGATCGACCTGCTGGAGGCGGCAATCCCTGGAGGCAGCATCTCTGGTGCGCCGAAGCACCGGGCCTGCGAGATCATCTCCGCGCTCGAGGGTGTGGCCCGCGGCTGCTACTGCGGCTCGCTCGGCTACGTGGCCTTCGACGGCACGGCCGACTTCAACCTCCTGATCCGCACGCTCGTCGTCTCTCCGGGGTCGATCGCCTTTGCGGCGGGGGGCGGAATCACCGCGGCCAGCGAGCCGTCGGCCGAGCATGCCGAATCGCTCCACAAGGCGGAGGGCATGCTGCGGGTGCTCGACGCCTGCGGGATCGGAGGGGGCGGATGATCGTCGTCGTCGACAACCGCGACAGCTTCGTCTTCAACCTCACGCGGCACTTCCAGCTGCTCGGCGTCGAGACCGTCGTCGTGCCGAGCCACGGCACCACCGCCGCAGCGATCCTGGCCACCTCGCCGGCTGCGATCGTGATCTCGCCGGGGCCGTGCACCCCCGTTGAGGCCGGCTGCTCGCTCGACCTGGTGCGGGCCGCGCGGGGCCGCGTGCCGCTGCTTGGCGTCTGCCTCGGCCACCAGGCGGTCGCGGCGGCGGTCGGCGGCCGCGTGGTGCGGGCGACGTCGCCCGTCCACGGCCGCACGAGCGAGGTGCACCACGACGGCGTCAATCTGTTCTCGGGTATCCCCAGCCCGATGACAGCCTGCCGCTACCACTCGTTGGTGGTCGACGCGGGGTCGCTGCCCCCGGGTATCGCCGCGATTGCCCGCGACCGCGACGGCACGGTGATGGCGATCGCCGACGAGGCCCACGCTGTTTTCGGGGTCCAGTTCCACCCTGAGTCGATCCTCACCCGGCACGGCTTTCGGCTGCTGGCCAACTTCCTGGAGATCGCCGGCATCCCGCACCACGCGGAGCTCGTGGGACCGCTCGACGACGAGGTGGCCCGGCAGGCCGCCGACCAGCCCCCGCACAACGACCTCGCGTCGGGTCCGGTCGTCACGTTCTGACCGGCGACGGCGACCCGCCAGATCGCTCACGAATCCGGGCAGCGGAGGTGGCCGCTGCCTGTTCAGGCATCACGCAGTGCCTACCGGATGGGCGGCGTATCCAGCCCCGTGCGCATCATCCGCGCGAATCAGGCTCCAATTTTGAGGATTTTTTATCAGCCTGTCGGAAACGCAATCGCCCGTGAAACAAGGGGCTTTGGGCGAACTGGCCACCTCCCCGGGCTCCCGCGCCACGCGGCCGAGACAGCCGTGCTGGCACGGCGTTTGCTTTCTTCACTCGCGGCGGAAATCTGACGCGGCGGGATGCTGCGGCTCGAGGATTTCGGCACGGCGGTAGTGCTCGACGTTCTTTAACCCACGAGGCGGGATCATGGATTGCGTTCGCATGATGCGGTGGTGTGGTGTGGTGGCGGTGGTCGCCTCCATCCTGATTGGTCCGACAGACCTGTATTCGAACCTGGCGTTCGCCGAGGAGACCGCGGCAGCGGCTCCAGAGACCCCCGCGACCCCAACTCCGCCCACCATCGAGGAAATGGTGCCCAAACTCTGGGTCGCCGCCGACACCGTGTGGGTGCTCGTCTGCGGCATGCTCGTGTTCTTCATGAACCTCGGCTTCGGCTGCGTCGAGTCGGGCTTCGCCCGGGCGAAAAACTGCGTCAACATTCTCTCGAAAAACTTCGTCGTGTTTGCGGCGACGTCGATCGCCTACTTCCTGTTTGGCTTTGACCTGATGTTCGGTGCCGGTGACGGTGCCTTCATCGGCAACTCCGGGTCGTGGATGGTGGGCGCGGCCGACAACAGCCCGGCCGTGGGCAACCTCTACCAGGGTCAGTACGGTTCGATCAGCTGGGCCAGCGTGCCGCTGTGGACCAAGTTTTTCTTCCAACTCGTGTTCGCCGGAACAGCCGCCACGATCGTGTCGGGGGCCGTGGCCGAGCGGATCAAGTACCACGCCTTTGTGATCTTCAGCTTTCTGATGGCCCTTGTGATCTATCCGGTTACCGGCCACTGGATCTGGGGCTTCGGCTACCTCGCCAAGGAATGGAACTTCTGGGACTTCGCCGGCTGCTCCGCGGTGCACTCCGTCGGCGGCTGGGCGGCCCTCACCGGTGCCCTGATCCTCGGCCCCCGCATCGGCAAGTATTCGTCGACCGGGAAGGTGCAGGCCCTGCCCGGACACAACATGATGGCCGCCTTCATCGGCTGCCTCGTGCTCTGGTTTGGCTGGTTCGGCTTCAACCCCGGCAGCACGTTCGGTGTCGCTGCCGACGGTGGGGCATTGGCCTCGCAGGTGGCGGTGAACACCAACATGGCAGCCGCCGCCGCCACGCTCTCGGCGACGATTACCGCCTGGTTGCTCCTCGGCAAGCCCGATATCGGCATGACGCTCAACGGCTGTCTCGCCGGCCTGGTGGGCATCACCGCCTGTGCCGCGTTCACCAACATCCAGTGCTCTGCGCTCATCGGGTTGATCGCGGGCACGCTCGTGGTGCTTTCGGTGCTCTTCTTTGACCGGATCGGGATCGACGACCCGGTCGGCGCGACGAGCGTGCACCTTGTCTGCGGCATCTTCGGCACGCTCTGCGTGGGCTTGTTCACCACCAGCGATCTCTCGACGACCGTCGCGAACACGCCGATGGGTTGGGCCGCGGTGGGCGGGCCCTACGCCGGACTGTTCTTCGGCGGTGGCACCAAGCAACTGATTGCCCAACTCGTGGGCGTGCTGATGGTCGGTGCCTACGTCGCTCCGGTCTCCGCGATCTGCTGGCTGATCATCAAGGCGGTCGTGGGCCTGCGGGTCTCGCCGCAGGAGGAGATCGAAGGACTCGACATCGGCGAACACGGCAACGAGGCCTACCACGGCTTCGTGATGGTCCGCACGGAATAGCACGCAAACCCTCCGGGCAGGGCCCTCGGCTACGGCCGGGCCGCCCCGCTCGGAGTCACCGTCGAGAAGGATGCCCCATTGGCGTGGGCGAGCAATCCGCCTCGCTCGCCCCCGCCGGGGCAT
>CAJBSQ010000450.1 GCA_903958265.1 uncultured Planctomycetaceae bacterium | reverse complement strand
TGATGGGAGAGGGCCGCAGCAGCCGGCGACTCCACGAGCGGGAGGCCGTCGAGATGGAGGGTGGTGGCATGCCGCGCCAGCCCGCAGGCCGCGTGGTGATCGAGGTGCGTGACTCCGTTGAGCGAAAGGTCGCCGCCATGCCGGCCCAGGGCCGCCGCCACCGTCTCCGTGATCGATTGAAGGTTGTCGAGCGACAGCTCGCCCCCCTCGTGCCCGGCCAGTTCGACCGCGACCGCCTCGGTGAGTGTCGCCACTTTGTCGAGGTACAGGTTCCCCGGATGCCTGGCGAGTTCACGGGCCACCGACAGCGGGAGGCGGAGCAGCCCGTGCAAATGGAGGTTCGTCTTCCAACTCCCCACCACGTCTGCCGTGCCGTCGTGGGAGGCCACGCGAGTCAGCGTCACGCCGTTCCACCCCTCGGCCAGGACCGGGTCGTCGACGGCATGGGTGAGGCCATTTCCGTCAAACGCAAGCGGTCTCCTGAATGCTTCCACGAGCTGGCGTGCCCGCAACGCGTTTAGATGACGGATCGCGCCCGCCGCTTCCCAGAGTGACGGCTGGTTGGTGGGTTCTGTCATGTCGGTACCCCTTTCCCACGCACGGCCGCTTTCCCTCCGCACTGGCTCACAGCCGGTCGCTGCACGGCGAGGCTGACCTCCGCGGTGACGAGCGAACGGCGGATGCGGCCCTTGCGGCCGCCGAAGTGGAGCGTGTCGTGCACCCACCAGGTGCCGTTGTTGCACCAGAGATGCTGCAGCGGGTTGGTGAGATCGACGCGAAGTGACGGAAACCCGAGCGACATGCAGTGCTCCTTCCTGGTCCATCCAGAAAGGAGCCCGCGGATATCCCCTGCGGCTCCGGCTGCAGGACAGACGATCCTCGAAAGCTTCGCCGCAGGCCGCTCCAGCCCTTTCGGGGCCTCGAAGCGGCGTCCGGCGCACATCCTCCCGACCCTTCGCAGGGTCAGGTCACCACCTTTGCTTTCGCGAGGTTGGCCCGGGCGGCCTCACTGGACGCCCGAATCGAGACGGATGCACCTTCCAAAGGGAGGATACGCAGCCTCACCGCCGGTGGTTCGGCCACCTCGCCGCCGACCGTGTCATCCATGCCCCTCTTCCGGCGGAACCGGAGCCAGACAGCGGTGATGACGGGGGTTCGTTCGTGAGGTGTCGTGGCTGGGGGTCGGGAACCATTTCCCGCCGTGATCCGTATCATTGACGGGTATGCCGCCGCGCCCTACCTTCGACTCTCGGGGAACGGACGGCTGCCCTGCTGTTTCTCGGCGTTTTTCCGACCACGTCCCCAGGCCACCGAGCGGAGCCAACGGATGCTGTTTTCCAGGCAAGAGCCGATCGAGGGCACGGGCCGGCGGAGCCGTCGCCGACGCATGAGCATCGAGCGGCTCGAGCCCCGGGCGATGCTGGCCGGCCTCGTGGACGGAGAGTTCTCCCGGCCGGTTGGCCTGCCCGCAGCCACTGAGCCCACGGCCTACTTCGATGTTTCCACGGGCGTGCTGCAACTCGACCCGGCTGGCCAAGACATCTCGCTGGTCAACTTCACCTACAACACCGAGGTGGCCAACATCCTGGGCACCACGCCCGGACCATTCGTGTTTTCCTCGGGAACGGGTCGGCAGGTGGTCTCCACGGCATCCGAGAAGAAGATTCTGCC
>CAJBSQ010000449.1 GCA_903958265.1 uncultured Planctomycetaceae bacterium | reverse complement strand
CCGAGCGCGGCGGTCGGATCGTCTGGCACGCCGAGATCGACCACGGCACTGCCGCTGATCCGCAGTTCGGCGCGACTGGTGCCCGAGGCTATCGGCTGATTCGAGCGATGGAGCACCACATTGCCACCCGGTTGCAGGCCGCCGGTCGTCGAGAATAGGCCGCCGCTGATGTCGTAGAGCCCGTTGCCCGCGCCGGCTGCACTGCGGAACTCGCCGAGTCGCATCTCCCCCGAGTTCATGTAGAACGTGCCGCCGCTCTGTTGAAACACGCCGCGGCCACCAACGTAGCCCGAGCCGATCGTCACGGTCCGCGTGTTGCCCGCGGCAGCAGTCGGTGCCTGAAGCGTGCCCGACGTCATCGTCAGCGAGCCGATCTTGCCGTCCGAATCGGCGATGAACAGATCGGTCAGGTCGCAGAAGACGCGACCGTCATTCGCGGCCGTGGAGTTGATTGTGCCGATGTAGCTCGCGTTATTTCCGCTGTAGCCGTTGTCCCAGTTACCCATCCACAGGCCCCACGTCTCGCCGTTGATCGTCGTCCCGGATGTTGTGCCGAGATACGTGCTGGGCGTTTGAGCCACCGCGGGCGAACTGACGGAAACTGCAAAAGCCACGATCACGCATGCGGCCAGGGGAGCTCCAGTTTTCATCGCCATGGTCCTCAAGAGGTGACCTGTTTTCATCCCGCTTCACGATAGGCGACGCGTACCCCGCGACGACCTCCGGAGTGCATCGTAATCGCTCTCTGCATCGATCCGCATCGAGAAGAATTTATGAGCCCGAAAATTTCTGGTGGAGCGTGACGGCGGGCATGCCCCCAATGGAGGGTCATCGGTAACGGCCGCGGATAGTCGTGGATGGCGCCACGATATTTTGGCATGAATCTGGCATGATGGTGTCATGGTTTGGCGACCCGTTGCGGGTTGCTGTCACGCACGCGGGAGGAATCGGTCATGCGATGGCGAATGACGTGGGCCAATGTGGCGGTCGCCGCCGCGATCCTCGGGCCGCTGCCGCCAGTGGGATTTGTCCGTGCGGCCGGCACGCCCGTTGCCGGGTTCACGCTCGAAGACGTCCGAGGCAAGCAGCATTCGCTCGACGACCTCGCCGGTCAGCAACTCGTCGTGATCGCCTTCCTGGGCACCGAGTGCCCCTTGGCGAAGCTCTACAGCCCCCGCCTGGCGAGGCTCCATCAGGCATACGGCCCGCGAGGTGTGGCGTTTGTGGCCATCAACTCCAACGGCCACGACTCGCTCGCGGAAATCGCCGCCTCCGCCCGCGCGCACGGCCTCGAGTTTCCGGTCCTGAAAGACCCCGGAAACCAGGTGGCGGACCAGTTCGGCGCCACCCGCACGCCCGAGGTGTTCGTGCTCGATCGCGACCGCGTGATTCGTTATTCGGGCCGCATCGACGACCAGTACGGCGTGGGCTATGTCAGGGAGAAGCCCGGGCGGAACGAGTTGGCCGACGCCTTGGACGAACTCCTCGCCGGAAAGAGCGTGACCAGGCCGCGAGCGGACCCCGTCGGCTGCCTGATCGGCCGGGTGCGGAAGCCCGAGGCAGGCGCGACGGTCACCTATTCCAACCGCATCGCCCACATCCTCAGGGATCGATGCGTCGAATGCCACCGCAGCGGTGACATCGCGCCGTTCGCGCTGACGACCTACGACGAGGCGGCTGGCTGGGCCGAAATGATCGCTGAGGTGGTCCGCGACCAGCGGATGCCCCCCTGGCATGCGAGCGGGGAGTTTGGCAGCTTCCATAACGACCGCAGCCTGTCGGACGACGACAAGAATGCGATCGAGCAGTGGGCGAAGGACGGCGCTCCAGAGGGCGATCCGGCCGGCCTGCCGGCAGCCCAGACGTTTGTGGAGGGCTGGCAGCTGCCGCAGCCCCCCGACCTCGTGCTGCCGATCCAGGCCGAGCCCTTCCGGATCCAGGCCGAGGGAGAGGTGGCCTACCAGTGGTTCATCGTGGATCCCGGCTTCACGGCAGACACGTGGATCAAGGGCGTGGAGATCGTGCCAGGCAATCGGGCGGTGGTTCACCACATCCTCGCCTTCGTACGGATGCCCGACGACGCCATCGGGATCGGCGAGGGAAAGGGTTATTTCGCCGGGTATGTGCCGGGCGTGCGGGCCGACGCCCTGCCCGACGGCATGGCGAGGCTCGTGCCGGCCGGAGCGAGGCTCGCCTTCCAGGTTCACTACACGCCCATCGGCACGGTGCAGGAGGATCTGAGCAGGATCGGCCTGGTGTTCGCCGACCCCGCCACGATCACGCACCGCGTGGTCTCGTCGAGCGCTCTTCAGCGAGACCTCGAAATTCCGGCGCGGGAGGCCAACTACCGCGCAGAGGCCAAGTCGCGGCGGATCCCCTGGAGCACGCTGCTCCTGTCGATGTCGCCGCACATGCACCTCCGCGGCAAGACGATCCGCTACGAGGCGGAGTATCCCGATGGAACGCGGGAGGTGCTGCTCGACGTTCCGCGCTACGACTTCAACTGGCAGACAGAGTACCGGCTCACCAACCCGCTCACCCTGCCGCCGGGCACGCGGATTCACGCGGTCGCCCACTTCGACAACTCGGCGACCAATCCGAGCAACCCCGATCCCAACAAGACGGTGAGCTGGGGGGATCAGTCCTGGGACGAAATGATGATTGGCTACTTCACGATCGCCGTGCCAGCCGACATGGAGATCGCCGTGCCTGAATCGGATCTCCGCGGGCCGGCGGAGGTCGCCGCCGACTCCGAACGCAAGACGAGGAAGATGTTTCGCCGGCTCGACGCCAACGGCGACGCAGCCCTCACGATCGGCGAGGTGCCGCTGGCGATGAAGGCCGCGTTTTGGAGCACCGACAAGGACGGCAGCGGCACGGTCTCCGAGGGGGAGTTCGTCGCCGTGGTCGCCGAATATCTGAAGACGCAGCGGCCTGCGAAGGTTCCGAAACCGAGCCAGGCCGCCCCTGGTGGCGAGTGAACGCGAATGTCGGTTGGCGACGGTATAACGTGGGTATCGTCACGCT
>CAJBSQ010000448.1 GCA_903958265.1 uncultured Planctomycetaceae bacterium | reverse complement strand
GGGCCGCGAGACCTGGCTGTTCAGCAAGCTCTACCGCACCGTGGAGCAGAAACCCGAGTGGCTGGCGATGGCCCGCAGCGGCGCCGAGTTTCTCCGCTTCAAGGCCCTCACGCCCGACGACCGGATCCCATTCCGGATGACGGCCGACGGCACGCCCATCTACGTGCAGCGCAAGATCTTCAGCGAATGCTTCTACATCATGGCGATGGCGGAATACGGTCGCGCCAGCGGCGACGAAAGCTACCTGGAGGAAGCGCGGCGGATGTTCGCGCTGGTCTGGGAGTGGGCGTTCGACTGGAAGAAGGTCGGCAGGCCGTCCTATGCCGGTGAGACGCCGCTCCAGTCGCTCGCCGTGCCGATGATTCTCATGAATCTCATCGAGGAGCTCACCGACGGCCAGGCCGCTCCCTACGAGCGGGAGCTCGAGCAGTGCCAGCAGGCTTTCCTGCGGCACGTGAAGCCCGCGGAAAAGCGGGTCTACGAGTTCGTGCGGCCGGATGGTTCGCTCTGCACCGAGCTGCCCGAGGGCCGCCAGCTGAACCCGGGCCACGCCATCGAGGCGGGCTGGTTCCTGCAGCACTGGGCGGAGCGGCAGCACAACGCCGAGCTCTCCGACTTGGCCGTCAACATCGTCCGCTGGTCGCACGCCGAGGGCTGGGACAAGGAGCACGGCGGCCTGTTCTATTTCCTCGACGCCCTTGGCAACTCGCCGGTGCAGCTCGAGTGGAACATGAAGCTCTGGTGGCCGCACTGCGAGGCCCTCTATGCCCACCTGCTCAACTACCGTGTGACGGGCAGCGAGGCCGACTGGTCGCTGTTCGAAGCCACCAAGGACTACACGTTCGCCCACTTTCCCGACCGCACCTACGGTGAATGGTATGGCTACCTCGATCGAGAGGGTCGCGTGAGCCAGTCGTTCAAGGGGGGCGCCTACAAGTGCGCCTTCCATGTGCCCCGGGCGCTGCTGCTGTGCCGGAATCTCCTCGAGACCCTCGAGCAAAGATCTTCATCGGAGACACGATCATGAACTGGTTCACCGGCACGAACGTCCTCGCTCCGCTCGACTACGGCTTCATCGCCGCCTATCTGGTCGGGATCATGATTCTCGGCCTCTGGCTGGAGCGGAAGGCGCGAGACAACATCGACGCCTACTTCCTCGGCAACCGCAACCTGCCGTGGTGGGCGCTGGGGGCCTCGGGCATGTCGAGCAACACCGACATCGCCGGCACGATGGTGATCACCGCGCTCATCTACTCGATGGGCGTGAAGGCATTCTTCATCGAGATTCGCGGCGGGGTCGTGCTGATCATGGCGTTCTTCATGATCTTCATGGGCAAGTGGACCCGCCGCGCGCAGGTGATGACGCTCGCCGAGTGGATGCGATTGCGGTTCGGCGACGGCCACGAGGGCCGCACGGCGCGGCTGATCAGCGCCCTGGCCAACCTGGTCGTATCGATCTGGATCATCAGCTACTTCGCGGTCGGCGGCGGCAAGTTCTTCGGCAGTCTGATGGGCATCGACGACCGCGTGGCCTCGATGGCACTCATCCTGCTGACCATGACCTACACGGCGGCCAGCGGGTTCTACGGCGTGGTCTGGACCGACGTCGTGCAGGGCGGCCTGATCCTCGTGGCCGTGCTCTACGTGATCGTGCTCGCGATGACGCAGGTCGTGCTGCCGCCGGAGTTCATGGTTTCCGTGCCGGACGGCAAGGGGGGCTTCGAGGCGGTGAAGACATCGCTCGCCGAGTGGTCGGCCGTCATGCCACCGATGAGGATCGACATGCCGGGGGAATACTCCCGGTACAACGCCTTCGGCATCACGATCTTCTTCTACCTCGTGAAGACCTGCGTCGAGGGGTTTGCCGGCGCCGGTGGCTACACGAGCCAGCGGTATTTCGCCGCCAAGACCGACCGCGAGGCGGGGCTCCTCTCGCTCTTCTGGATCCTGCTGCTCTCGTTCCGCTGGCCGCTGGTGATGGGCCTCGCGATGCTCGGCATTCACTACGGGATGACCACCGGGAAGGTGATCGATCCCGAACTCGTGCTGCCCACCGTGATCGCGGAATACATGCCGGTGGGCATGAAGGGCATCGTGGTCGCCTGCTTCATGGCCGCCGCGATGTCGACCTTCACGGCGGTCATCAACGCCGGTGCGGCCTACTGGGTGAAGGACATCTACCAGACGTTCATCAACCCGCAGGCGAGCAACAAGACGCTGATCTGGCATTCCCGGCTCGCGACCGTGGCGATCGTGCTGCTCGGGCTGGCCTTCAGCCTCGACAGCGTCAACATCAACGACATCTGGGGCTGGATCACCATGGCCTTCGGCACGGGGCTCTTCATCCCGCTGCTGCTCCGCTGGTACTGGTGGCGCTACAACGGCTACGGCTTCGCCCTGGGCACGCTGTTCGGCATGCTTTCGGCGGTCCTGATCCGCGTGTTCAAGATCGAACTCTCGGAGGCGATGAGCTTCGTGGTGCCGAGCGTGATCTCGCTCGTGGGGTGCGTGGCCGGTTCGCTCCTCACGGCGCCGACCTCCCGTGACACGCTGCTGAACTTCGTCAAGGTGACCCGTCCCTTCGGGTTCTGGGGGACGATCATGGGTCAGCTGCCACGCGAGGAGCAGGAGGCCATCCGCGGCGAGACCCGCCGCGACCTCGCCGCCATTGCGTTCGCAGTGCCCTGGCAGCTCGTGCTGTTCCTGCTGGGCATGGTGTTCGTGCTGCGGAAGTGGGACGCCTTTGCGGTCCTGCTGGCGGCGTTCGCGGTGCTCTCGGCCGGCGTGTACTGGTTCTGGTTCCGCCACCTGCGGACCGACGAGACGGCCAAGGTTTCGTAGTCAGGATCACATCCGCATGACCACGTCTGTTGACGCCGCTCGGGTGCCGCCACGGGAGCAGTCCCGCCGATTCCGCATGGGACTCGTTCGCTTCGTCGCTGGTCTGGTCGCCGTGGCGGCGATCGCGCATGGGCATCCCGGCGGGCTCACCGCGGCGGCCCGTGCCGACGAGAGCCAGCTGGCTCAGCGCCCGGCTCGCAGCCGCCGGGCGACGGAGACCGTCGAGCTTCGCGGGGTGTGGGTGAGCGACGTCGATTCGCAGGTGATGCACTCCCGCGCGAACATGGCGGCGCTGGCTGAGCGGATCGCGGCACTCAACATGAATGCCCTCTATCCGGTGGTCTGGAGCCAGGGTGAAACCTTCTATCCGAGC
>CAJBSQ010000447.1 GCA_903958265.1 uncultured Planctomycetaceae bacterium | reverse complement strand
TCGTGGCGGCCCTGCCGCCGGCGGTGGCGGGCCCACTCCGCCAGGCGGCCACGGCGGAGGATGAGGACGAGACGAGGGCCGGCGGCACCGGGACGGTGCTCGAGCGGACGCTCGTCGTCAACGCGTTTGCCGAGCCTCAGCTGGTGAAGCACGCACGGGTGATCGTGGAGCAGCGGCTGCAGGGGAAGACCTACAAGGAAATCGCCAAGGAGCTTGATCTCACGGAATACAACATGGAGAACTGCGCGAAGATCGTGAAGCTCATGGAAGCAGCGGGGCTTGCGGAGCCGTACCGCCGACTGACGGAGAAGCCGGACCGTGTGCCGCAGTGGTGCAGCAAGCACTGGTTGAAGGCGGGCGACCGCAAGGGCGGCGGCAAACGCCGCCGGGCGTCATGACGCCCGACGGCGGTATACTCTTTGATGCTGTTCGAAAAACACCTTGCCCCTTTATCGGTAACACAGCCATGAGCAGAGTCACCGTCGATCCGAAGCAGATGAACGGCGTGCCGTGCATTCGCGGCCTACGGATTCCCGTGGCGACCGTCGTCGGCATGGTTGCGGAAGGAATGACGCAAGAGGACATTCTTCGAGCGTTTCCCGATCTGCAGGCGGAGGACGTTCATGCGGCGCTCGCTTACGCCGCTGAGGCGGTGCGAGAGCGAGAACTTCCGCTGCTGCATGCGTCATGAGATTCCTCATCGACAATGCTCTTTCACCGGTCGTCGCAGAAGGCCTGCGGCAAGCAGACCATGAAGCAATTCACGTCAGGGATCTTGGGCTTGCGGCTGCGGATGACGAAACGATTTTTGAGCACGCGGACCGCGATCAACGGGTTATCGTCTCGGCGGATACCGACTTCGGCACCATTCTCGCCATGCGAAACGCGGCGAGTCCGTCGGTAATTCTGTTTCGTGGAGCGACACCCCGATACCCGATCGGCCAGGTCAAGCTGTTGATCGCCAACCTTGCCGCGATAGCGCCGAGTATCGAACGCGGCGCCGTCGTGGTGCTAGAACCCCAGCGAATCAGGGTCCGCTCGCTGCCGATGAGCTCTTCGTAGAACTCACCGCCGTATCGCCCGGCACGCGTCGTGGCATTTCTTGCAGGCCGCCGCGCACGCCTTGTAGCAGGGCTCATCGCGGCATGCCCGGAGGCACTCGTTGCAGGCTGTGACGCACGCGTCCTTGGTGGCGGCGTCGGTGTGCGTCGCATTCGCGGCGTAGGCGGCAGCCGGGAGCGTCACGGCGGCGGCGAGAACGAAACGCATCACGAGCGGCGTGGTCAGCGACAGCATGAGTTGGCCCTTTTCAATGACGGGTAGATGAGGCGGAAGCGGTCGCCGGAACTCTACGCATCCCCGATGCGGTCCGGCTAACGACCTAGTCGGGGCTCCGGCCGACGGGCGTCGTAGTCCGATCGGCCCTTTGGATTTCTCACGGCAGGGGCGATGCCTTCGGGCGTTGCCCCTGCCTTCTTTTTTCACGGAAGGTCCCATGGTGAAGATCACCACATTCAACGACCGGCCGGTGCGGCATGTTCGCTACATGCCCGACGGCTCGGTCATTCTGAAACTCTTCGAGCGTCGCCCCAACGGTCGTGCTCGCCATTTCCGCGTGTCGCTGGCCCAGTGGCTGGCCGGCCGTGGTGTCTATCTCTTGGAAAGCCACGCATCGCAGCGGGCCCAGGCCCGGCAGCTCGCCCGCCGTCGCTGTGGATGAAGCAAACGCCGGGTAATTCGGCGGAGTAAGCAACCGGGAATAGGTGCGTTGTCCGAACGG
>CAJBSQ010000446.1 GCA_903958265.1 uncultured Planctomycetaceae bacterium | reverse complement strand
GTTCGACATGAACGGCAACGACACGATCGACTGGAAGGACGTGCAGATTGTCGAAGGCTTTCTGGACTACGTCGCCGATCCTGCATTGGCCGGCCGCATCGTGCCCGCGCTTCCCATTCAGGCCGACACCGACTTGAACGGCGTGGTCGACTTCGCTGACTTTCAGGTGATGCAGGCCAACTTCGATACCACGTCGCGGGCCTTCACGCAGGGTGATTTCAACGGCGACAACCAGGTGTCGTTCCCCGACCTTCAGCCCTGGATCAACAGCTACGGCTTCCGCTCGGCGGTCGTGGGCGGGGGCGTGCCGATGGCCCCTTTCGACCAGGTCGCGTGGGATCAGTTTCTGGCCACGCTCACTCCGCCCACAATCACCCTCGACGTCGCCACCGGCCGGCAGACGCAGTTTCAGCTCGGCTACCGCACGATCGTGATTGCGGCCGCGGTGACCAAGACGGGCACGGGCACGCTTGTCTACGACGCGGCCAACACCTACGCCGGCACGACCTCGGTCGCGGCCGGCACGCTCGAGATCGCCGCCCCGGTCGCGGTCGCGACCTCCGCGCTGAGGGTGTCGGCCGGGGCGACGGCGCGGGTGGCCGCCGGCACGGCCACGACGGTCGCCGGCCTCGACCTCTCGGCGGGCGGCCTGGTCGACCTGACCACCGGCGCGATGACCGTGACGAGCGGGCTGTCGGCCGCGGAGCTCGTCGCCGAGATCCTGGTCGGCCGCGGCGATGGCTCGTGGACCGGTGCCTCGGGGATCAGCTCCTCGGCCGTGGCCGCCGAGGTCGCAGGGGGCACCCCGCGGGCGATCGGCTGGCTCGACCACGGCGACGGCGCGGTGAGCTTTGCCTTCTCCGCCCCCGGCGATACCAACATCGACGGCGTGGTCGACATCCTCGATGCCGCAAACTTTCTCGCCGGGGGTGCGTTCGACGCCGGCAGGCCGGGGAGCTGGTACGAGGGCGACTTCAACTACGACGGCCTCGTCAATGTCCTTGATGCCGCCGACTTCGTCTCGACGGGCCTGTACAACACGGGCTCGTACCTGCCGAGGGCATCAGTCTCGGCCGTCGCGGTGGTTCCCGAGCCGACCACGGCCCTCATGGCAGCCATAGCGCTTGCCCTGCTCGCCTGCCGCCGTGCCGCGATCACGAGGCATCTTTGATCCCTGATTCTATCCTGAGGGGCTATGGTGCCTGGAGGCGCCGTCTCAGAAATCAAAGTCGATCCGCATGCCGTAGGCATCCGTCATGCTGTTGCCCTTGTTCGCCCTCGAGTCTTCCAAGAAGGCCCGGACATAGTTGAACTTCCAGCGGGTGTAGGGGTTGAGATACCAGTTCAGGCCGACCGTGAAATCGGTGAGGTTGTTCCCCTTGATGTTCTCGTCGTTCAGCACGATGTTGGAGAATCGGGCCGCGACCTCCCCGGCGCCGAGTCCGGTCTGGATGCCCCGGGATCCCCTGCGGACGTGGAAGAAGTTCTCGAAGGGCTTGAGCCGATCATGGATGCCGAGTTTTCGGTCGTACGGCCGATGCTCACCGGTGAGGAAGTAGCTGACCTGGGCCATGTAGGCGGTGAAGAACAGGGGTGGCCCGCCGATCTGGTCGACGTGGGCGAAGGCATATTCCGACTGCAGGGAGAGCGGACCGAGAATCAGGGCGAACTCCGGGTCGAAGAGCTGGAAGTTGTCCGCCGGGATGGCTCCGGTGTCGACGAAGATCGGTGCGAACGGCCCTGGAGCGCCATTGATGTAGTTGCTCGGGGAAGGAGGGCCAACCGGGCCGAAAACAGTGGACGGCTGCTGCTTGCGTATTTCGGGGGTGTTGCGAAACCGCACCTGGTCGAGCGACGTGTCGCGGTAGCTGTAAGCGGCCCCGAGGTGCAGGTAGAAACGCCCGTCGCTGGGCTCGTCCCACCAGGGCAGCATCGTGCCCCGCATCGTCAGCGCCTGGCCGCTGTCGAATGAGTCGTTGCCCGTGTTGTCGCTGTTGGTGCGGAACGTGCCGATGGCCCAGGTGGCCCGTTCGTTTTCGGTGTTGCCGTACGTCATCACGCCCATGTTGCGGGCGGGGGCGAACGTGTCGACGAGCGATCGCTCCATGAAGGTGTTGTTGCGGTTCTGCGTGACCCGCTCGAGCGAGAAGGGCTCGAAGTAGTGGCCGGCCCGCACGTGCTGGAGCCACGGCAGGTCCTTCCATTCAACGTAGTTGTCGAGGTAGCTCGGCTGATTGGCGAGTGCGAAATCGACGCCCAGCGAGTACTCCAGCACCTCAAAACTGGTGCCGCGGGCGCCGATTCGAAGCCGGCGGAACTGCGTGCCATCCTGGAGATCGCCCACGTCGATGCGGCTCTCCTCGTCCTGCCCGAAATAGACGCTGTCAGCCTGGACCTGACCGGAGATCACGAGCGACGGTTTCTTCGCCTCATTTTTCTTTGCGGTCTTGCCGGCGGCCACCAGCTTTCCGACGTTTGTCTCGACCGTGGCAAGCCGGTCGGTCACCGAGGGACCCATCTCCGGCAGGGTCTCGGGCGGCACGAGCACCAGATCCTCGTGTGCCGGCCGCTCGCCGCGGAGTGCCTCGATCTCCCGCTCGAGACTGCGGAGATCCTGTCGGAGCGATTCGATTTCAGCGGTCGGCGGTGCCGGCGTGACGGTCTCTTCGCCCCGCGCTGGAGCCATCCCGGATCCAGCCAGGCCGAGGAGCATCAGGCCCGCTCCGAGCAGGGCGGTACGACCGAATGCCGACGATGGTAGAAGCCGGTGGGGCACGATGCCTCGGCGGAGGAGTCGACGATACTGGAGCGGCAGTCTTCGTGTTGCTCACGTCGGTCCGCGTGACGATCCGATCCTCTTTATCGGTACAGACCGCGCCGTCGGTTCAGCCTGCGCGTCCGGTAGAGATTTCCAGCTGGATTCTCCGACAGGCACCCCGAAGGTGCGGGAACTGGGCGACATGCGGCGGCTCGTCGACGGTGATCACCCGGCAAGAGTGGGCAAGCGGGCAGGAGTGGGCGAGCCGGCACGAGTAGGCAAGCGGGAGATCGACCGGCGAGCCAGCGAAGACTCTCGCATCACCGGTCGAGCCGCGGCATGCCGTCAGCTCACCCGCTGACTCCCACACGGTACGGAGTCAGCGGGTGAGCTCGCGATCGAGAAACGTATAGCCCAGGGCTTCCATGAAGGCCTTCTGGCGATTGTCGGCCGCCCCGCCGTGGCCTCCCTCGATGTTCTCGTAGTACAAGACCGGCTTCTCACACTCAAGCAACCGCGCCGTCATCTTGCGGGCGTGGCCCGGGTGCACGCGATCATCGCGAGTGGAGGTCGTGATCAGCATCGGTGGATAGCCGCGGTCACGGGCGACGTTGTGGTAGGGGGAGAATCCTCGGATGAATGCCCACTCCTCGGGCTTATCGGGGTCGCCGTACTCGCCCATCCAACTCGCACCGGCCAGCTGCTTGTTGAACCGCCGCATGTCGAGCAGAGGCACCTGGCAGACGATCGCCCCGAAGAGATCGGGCCGCAGGCTGTGCATGTTGCCCATCAAGAGGCCGCCGTTGCTGCCCCCCATGATGCCCAGGTGCGCCGGCGACGTGACCTTCCGCGCCACGAGATCCTCTGCGATCGCGATGAAATCCTCGTAGGCTCGCGGCCGCTTCTCCTTGAGGGCCGCCTGATGCCAGCGGGGTCCAAACTCACCGCCACCGCGAATATTGGCGATCACGAACACGTGCCCCTGCTCCAGCCACGCCGCTCCAGACAGCGGGGAGTAGCCAGGCACGAGCGGGATCTCGAAGCCGCCGTAGCCGTAGAGCAGTGTGGGCGTGGAGCCGTCTGTCGGCAGAGTGGCGGGGCCGATCTGGAAGTAGGGAATCCGCGTGCGATCCTTCGACACGGCCTCGTGCTGCGTCACCCGGAGCCCCTTCGTGGCGAAGAATGCGGGTGTCTGTTTGAGTTTTTCCGGAGCGGTGCCGGGAGCGGTTGCCGACCCCAGCGCGAGTGTCGACGGCTCGAGTGGGCTCGACGTCACCAGCCAGTAATCATCCGACTCGATTTCATCGACCGGTGTGATCGTCGCCGTGCCAAACTCGGGCACTCCCGCCAGCGCCGCGCGGCTCCACGTGCCGTCCCGGTGCGTGAGCACATCAATCCGGCTGCGGACGTTGTCGAGCGTGGTCAGCACGAGGTGGTTTCGGGTTCCAGCCCAGGCGGCGAGCGACGTGCGCTCGGTCGGCTCGAAGAGCATGTGCAGGGCCCGCTCCCCCTTCAGGAAGTCCTCGAAGGTGGCGACGAGCAGGGCCCCGGCCGGAAACGTCGTGCCGTCCACCGTCCACGGGGTGCGGAGCTCGATCAGGAGCCACTCGCGATGCACCGAGGCGCTGGCGTCGTCGGGCTTGTCGATCTTGATCAGCCGGCCGTCTCGCCGCAGGAACATTTCATTGGTCCAGAACGTGATCTGCCGGACGAGAAAATCCCGCTCGAAGCCGGGCGTGAGGTCGGAAAATCCGCCGACCGACATGTCGTCCGCCCGGCCCTCGAAGATCGTCTCCGCGTCGGCCAGCGGCGCGCCGCGGGCCCACTCCCGCACCGTCCGCGGGTAGCCCGAGGCGGTGAGCGATCCGGGGCCCATGTCGGTGGCCACGAACAGGCTCCCGCGATTTCGCCAGGCGACCCGGCTCTTGGCCTCGGGCAGTGCGAAGCCCCCGTCCACGAACGCCTTCTGCTCGAGGTCGAACTCCCGGACGACGTCGGCGTCGGCCCCGCCCCGCGACAGCGATACCAGGCAGGTGCGGTCTTCGGGTTCGAGGATCGTCGCGCCGTGCCAGACCCAGTTCTCCCCCTCGGACTTCGCCAGCGCGTCGACATCGATCACCGTCTCCCAGGCGGGCTCAGGCGTGCGGTAGCTGTCGAGCGTGGTTCGCCGCCACAGACCCTTCGGGTTCGCGGCGTCTCTCCACAGGTTGTAGAAGTGGTCGCCGATCCTCGAGACGAGCGGGATCCGCTCCTTGGAGTCGAGGATCGAGAGGAGTCGCGATTCAAGAGCGGCGAATGCCTCCCCCTCGGCGAGCGACTTTCGGCTCTCGGCGTTTCGCTCGCGGACCCACTCCAGCTGCTTCTCGCCCATCACGTCTTCCAGCCAGAGGTGTGGATCGACGGCCTGATCAGAGGCTGTGCCGGCGGCCTGATCGGGGATTGCGCCGGCGGCCTGAACGGGGAGATGGTCAGCGGACGGCGTGCCGAAGGCGGGGCTGTTCATGGAGGCCACTATGAGGAGCAGGAGAAAAAGCGGGGCACGAGCGGGGGTCATGAGCGGGTGTGTCCGGTGCCGGTGACGATGTATTTATAGGTGGTGAGTTCGCGGGTGCCGCAGGGGCCGCGGGCATGGAGCTTATCGGTCGAGATCCCGATCTCGGCCCCGAGCCCCAGTTCACCACCGTCGTTGAACCGCGTGCTGGCGTTGATCACCGCGCAGGCTGTGTCGACCCGTGAGGCGAATCTCCGCGCGGCCTGCTCGTCGGCCGTGACGATCGCGTCGGTGTGCCGCGATCCGTGGCGGTTGACGTGGTCGATTGCCGCATCGAGCGAATCGACGACGGCCACCGAGATCTTCGGGCCGAGGTATTCCCTGCCCCAGTCGGCTTCGGTCGCCACGCCCGCCTGAGGCACGAGCCGGCGGGTGTCGGCATCGCCCACGATCTCCACGCCCGCAGCGGCCGTGAGGGCGGCGGCGATGCGGGGCAGGAACTCGGCCGCGACGTCACGGTGGACGAGGAGCGACTCGGCCGCATTGCAGACGCCCATCCGCTGGCACTTGGCATTGACCACGATCGCCTCGGCCATCGCCAGGTCGGCGGCCTTGTCGACGTAGACATGGCAGTTGCCATCGAAGTGCTTGAGCACCGGCATCCTGGCCTCGCTGCACACGCGACGAATCAGCGACTCGCCGCCGCGGGGGATCGCGATGTCGATCAGGTCGTCCATGGCGAGAAACTCACCCACGGCCTGGCGGTCGGCCACATCGACGAGCTGCACGGCATCGGCCGGTAGGCCGCTCGCGGCCATCGCCCCGCGGATACTCTCTGCGATCCGGCGGCTCGAATGGGCCGCCTCCTTGCCCCCGCGCAGGATGATCGCGTTTCCAGAGGCGAGGGCCACCGCCGCGGCATCCGCGGTGACGTTGGGCCGCGACTCGTAGATGAAGAACACCACGCCGAGGGGCACGCGGACCTTCCGCACGAGTAGGCCGCTGGGCTGCGTTGATTCCTCGATCACCTCTCCCACCGGGTCGGGCTGGGAGGCCACGGCGTCGATGCCCGCCGCGATCGACTCCACCCGGGCGGCGTCGAGCATGAGCCGGTCCACTTGGGCGGGCGTCAGACCGAAGCCGGGAGCGGCTGCGATGTCGAGGGCGTTGGCAGCCAGGATTCCGGCGACGTCACCACGAATCCGATCCGCGGCGGCCCGCAAGCAGGCAGACTTCCGCTCCGTGGGTACGGCGGCGAGGTCGAGCGCGGCCCGGCGGGCCCGCGTGGCGATGCCACGGCAGTGGTCGTGGAGGGGAGAGGCGGCGAGTGCGGCGTGGCTGGCCATGAAAGATCCGAAGGCAGGCGGGCGATCGTCACGGTATCTTACCGGCTGCGAAGCTTCCCCCCAGGTTTCCCCAAGGCTCGTTTCAGGAGTCGATCCATGCACCCGTTCACGCTCGACCGCCGCTCGTTTCTGACCACCGGGGCCGCGGTCCTGGGGGCTGCCGCCACCCGCCGCGGAGGTGCCGCAACCGCCGACGAGGGGCCGAACCTCGGCATCCAGATGTATTCGCTGCGGGGATTCAAGGTCGACGAGGCGCTCGAGCACGTGAAAGACCTGGGACTCGGCTTCGTCGAGTTTTACCCCGGGATGTTCCCGGTGACCGACGACCGGGCCGCGATCAAGGCCATGCGCGACAAGGTTGCCAGACTCGGGCTCACGATTTCAGCCTATGGAGTGAGCCGGTTCACGAAGGACGCCGCGGCGAACCGGAAGATCTTCGCCTTCGCGAAGGCGGCGGGCATCGGCATCCTCGGAGCAGACCCTGATCCCGATTCGTTCGCGAGCCTCGACGACCTCGTGAGGGAGTTCGACATCCGGATCGCGATCCACAACCACGGTCCCACCCACCGCTACAACAAGGCGATCGACGTGCTCACCGCGATCGAGAAGCACGACGATCGGATCGGCGCCTGCGCCGACCTGGGGCACTTCCTGCGGAGCGGCGAGAAGCCGACGGAAGTGATCCGGCTGCTCGCCGGCCGCCTCTACGGCATCCATCTCAAGGACTTCGCCGAGATGCAGGACAAGACGAAGGGCGTGATCCTCGGCACGGGGCACATCGATGTGCCAGCCGTGTTCGCAGCCCTCGAGCAGGCAGAGTTTCCGGCCGACGGTGCCCTCTCGATCGAGTACGAGGAAAACCCACAGAATCCGATCGCCGAGATCCGTGACTGCATCGCCGCCGCCCGGGCGGCCATGGCCGCGGCGTGATCGCGGACGCATCAAGACGTGGCGGCGAAGAGTTCGAGCGCTCTGCGGACGAGCCCCACCGCGTGCACCCGGACGATCTGCACGCCCTGGGCTGCCAGGCCGCAGGCGGCCCCCGCGGTCGCGGCGTCGCGGTCTGCTTCGGTCGCGGGCCGACCGCATGAGTGCTCGACCACCTTGGCGAGAAATCCCTTTCGCGAATGACCGACGAGGATGGGTGTGCCAAGGTCGAGGAACCGGCCGGCGTGTCGCATCAGCTCCAGGTTCTGCGCGTGGGTCTTGCCAAACCCGATGCCGGGGTCGAGGCAGATCCGCTCGAGCGGGATGCCCGCCGAAACGAGCACGTCCCGCCTGGCCGCCAGGTAGGCGTGGATCTCGGTAACGACGTCGCCGTACCGGGGGTCGAGCTGCATGGTTCGCGGGGTGCCCTGTATGTGCATGGCGCACATCCCGGCGCCGCTCTCGGCGGCCACCCGAAGCATGTCGGGATCGCCCTCGAGTCCGGTCACGTCGTTGATGATCTCGGCCCCGAGCT
>CAJBSQ010000445.1 GCA_903958265.1 uncultured Planctomycetaceae bacterium | reverse complement strand
GCGAGCGTTCGCCGACCCCCTCGCCTACCCGGGGAATGCTCGGGGTCGTGAGCGACGATCTTCACTTCGTTGATTCGACAGGCGTTTCTTCGAGGCTCGCCTTGTAGCGGACGCTCGACTGCGGGCCACCGAAGCCGACGACGCGGCGGTCGATGCCCGTCCGGCGGGAGATGACACGGCCCTTCGCGATGTCGAAGCGGATCTCGCCGTCCCAGATTCGTTCCAGCAATCGGGCCTCGAGGCGGGGATCATCCACCGGTGTCAGCACCGTGGTATCGACGGCAATCGTCGCGATGCCATCCTTCACCGCATCGAGCCGGTAGCGCAGCCGGGTCCGCACCGCCTTGCGGGGGCCGTTTGGCACCTCGACCACGACCTCCTGCGGAATCGTCCACTCGGCTCCCACCGTCACGGGCCCGTCGGGCAGCGGAACGACGACGAGGTCGCCGGTGGCGGCGGGCGGGCAGGGACGGAGTTCGCGGCGATCGAGCACGCGGCCGTCGGGAGCCACGACCATCCGCACGAGCGGTACGCCGAGGCTGTGCGGCACCAACTCGTATCCGGGAGGCGGCTCGTCGTCCCCCGTGCTCGTCCAGCGAATCTCGCCACGGTCGCTGGTCCGCGACGTCATCGTGACGTCGTCCACGGCGTGCTCGAGCGTGGCCGCGCCCGCGGCATCGACGGCGACCACCGTCCAGGTCTTGGTCGAGTCGGTCATGGTTTCGACCGCCTGGGTCGTGCCATTCATGGTCGTCTCGGTGAGCGCCCGATGGGCGACTCGCGTCGCCACGCTCTCCCCCGGCACGTACGCGTAGCGGAGCGTCACGGGGGCCTCGGCCGCCGCCAGCGGCGCGGCGACGAGACGGCCGGTCATGAGATAGCCGGCCATGAGATAGCCGGCCATGAGTGACAGTGCCGCCACGGCTCGCCACGGAGCAGGAAAGATGATCATGCGCCACCCCGCGAGGCAGGCGTCTCCGCTCCCCGCAGTCCGCCACCCCAGCCGAGCTTCTCGCGGAGGGCCCCGTAGTAGCCGTGCCGCCCCGTCTCCACGAGCGTGAATCGCGGCGCCGCGCGGCGGATGCGGATCCGATCGCCCGGCAGCACCCCGGTCACGACGCGGCCGTCGACGACGCAGGCCGAACCCGCGTTCGGCGCGGAAACGAGGATCTCGTAGGTGCGGGCGGCGGAGTCGACCACGGTGCGGTTGGTGAGGGTGTGTGGATTGAGCGGCGTGAACACGAAGGCATCGAGTTCCTTGCGGACGAGCGGCCCGCCTGCCGAGAGGTTGTAGGCCGTGGAGCCGACCGGCGTCGAGATGATCAGGCCGTCGGCACGGTAGGTCGTGGCCGGCTCGCCGTCGACGACGAGCCGGATCTCGATCATCGAAAACGGCGGCCCCGCCAGAATCGACGTCTCGTTGAGCCCGAGTTCCCGGTGCACCACGGCGCCTTCCCGCACGACCTCCGTTTCAAACATCAGGTGGTCGACGAGCCGAAAGCGGCCCGCGAGGATTCCCCGCACCGCGTCCGCAGACTCCTCGCGGGGCACGTCGGCCAGGAATCCGAGCCGTCCGAGGTTCACGCCGAGCACCGGCACTTGGTCATAGCCCATCCAGCGGGCGGCCCGCAGGATCGAACCGTCCCCACCCAGCACGATCACCACGTCGGCGTCGGCGGGGCGGGGCGGGGGAGTCTGCCCGTCCCAGTCATCCACGGGCGCGAGCAGTTGCGAGGCCTCGTATCCGGCCGCCTGCACGATCGCGGCGAGCGCCTCGGCCTCGCCGGCCACGTGCTCCAGCCCACGCGGGCCCACGATCGCAAACCGCAACGCCGCGGGCGCGGACTGACCTGGGCGAAGTCTGGAGACGCGTGACATTCCGCCTCGTCTCCGTGTCGGTCAGCGGTTCGCGGCGGCGTGGGCCGTGGTTCGGCCGGCGAGCCGGCGGCAGGTGGCCGCGATGCCGGCGGCGTCGAGGCCAAGGTCGGCCAGCAGTTCGGCCCGCTCGCCATGCTCCACGAAGCGATCGGGCAGGCCGAGGCGGACGATCATCCCGGCCTGCAGGCCGGCGTCGTTGACGGCCTCGAGCACCGCACTGCCGAAGCCAGTCTGGAGCACATTCTCCTCGAGGGTCACCGTCCACGGCGCGGCCTCGATCCGCTCCAGGATGGTCGGGTCGAGCGGCTTGACGAATCGGGCGTTGATCACGGTGAGATCAAGGCCCTCGGCACGGAGTTCGGCCGCCGCCGCCAGCGCCTCTCCGAGCAGCGTGCCGCAGGCCACCACGAGGCCGTCATGGCCCTCCGCGAGCGTTTCGCTGCGGCCGAGTTCGATCGGCGGCCGCTGCCCGCCGTGGTTTTCCACGGTGGCCTTCGGGTAGCGGATCGCAACGGGCCCGCCGTGGGCAAGCGCCCAGTCAAGCATCGCCGCAAGGTCGTGCTCGTCGCCGGGCGCGAGCACCGCCATGTTGGGGAACAGTCGCAGGTAGCCGAGATCGAAGGCGCCGTGGTGCGTGGGGCCATCGGGGCCCGTCAGCCCGGCCCGGTCGAGCATGAACACAACCGGCAGGTTCTGGAGGCAGACCTCCTGGAAGATCTGGTCGAACGACCGCTGGAGGAACGTGCTGTAGATGTCGACGATCGGCCGGCAGCCGGCCTTGGCCTGGCCTGCCGCGAAGGCCACGGCATGCGACTCGCAGATCCCCACGTCGAAAAACCGCTCCGCAAACTCCTCGCGGACCGGTTCAAGCTTGTTGCCCTGGCACATCGCGGCCGTCATCACCGTCACGCGGGGATCCCGCCGCAAGGCGGCCCCGATCGCCGTCGAGGCGACGTCGGTGTAGGCGCGAGACGACGACTTCTTGATCGACACGATGCAGTCGTCGTCGTCGCACTCGAACGGGGCGGGGGTGTGGAAGAAGACGGGGTCGGCTTCGGCCGGCTTGAAGCCGTGCCCCTTCTCGGTGAGGACGTGGAGCAGGATCGGCCCCTCCTCGTCCTTGACGAGTTCCAGGTAGCGGATCAGGTTGGGCAGCGAGTGTCCTTCCACCGGGCCGAAGTAGCGGACGCCCAACGCCTCGAAGAGCATGCCGCCGTGCAGCGTCGCCTTGAGCGAGTCCTTCACGTTGGAGAGCATCCGCTCCATCTGACCGCCCACCATCGGCACGCCCTTGATGATCTCGCCCGCCTGGTGCTTGATGCCGCGGTACCAGGGGTTGGTGCGGACCGTGTCGAGATACTCGGCGAGGGCACCGACTCGGGGACAGATCGACATCCGGTTGTCGTTGAGGATCACCAGCAGCCGCTTCTTGAGAAAGCCGGCGTTGTTGAGGGCCTCGAACACGATGCCCGAGGGGAGCGCGCCGTCGCCGATCACGGCGACGGAGTGGCGGTCGGTCTCGCCCAAGAGGTCGTCGCCGCTGGCGAGCCCCAGGGCCGTCGAGATGCTGCACCCGGCATGGCCGGTCATGAACAGGTCGTAGGGGCTCTCGTCGGGATTGGGGTAGCCCATCAGGCCCCCCTTCGTGCGGATCGAGCCGAACCGCGCGAAGCGTCCGGTGATCAGCTTGTGCGGGTAGATCTGGTGGCCGGTGTCCCAGATCAGCCGGTCGCGGCTGAAGTCGAAGACCCGGTGCAGCGCCAGGCAGAGTTCCACCACGCCGAGGTTGGAGGCGAAGTGAGCGGTGCGGCTGGTGGCCACCTCGCAGAGTGCCCGCCGCATTTCCACGGCGAGCTGCTCGAGTTGCTCCGTCGACAGACCCTGGAGGTCGCGCGGTGAAAGGATGCTGGGAAGAATATCGCTCATGCTGTCGTGTGCTCCCTGCGGGCCGTCAATGATCGCGGGCGACGATCCAGCGTGCGAGTCCCGCCAGTTCCGCGGCCGATTCACCCAGGGGTTCCACCGCCGCGACCGCCTCGTCGGCCAGGCTCCGCGCCCGGTCGCGGGCGGCGTCGCTCCCGGCCACGGTCGGGTACGTGAGCTTGCCGCGGTCGGCGTCCTTGCCCACCCGTTTCCCCATGGCGGCTTCCGTGCCCTCGGCGTCGAGCAGGTCGTCGGCAATCTGGAAGGCCATTCCAAAGGCCTGGCCGAACCGGTTCAGGGCGGCGAACTGCGTTGGGTTGGCGCCGACCGAAAGCCCGCCAAGTTCGAGCGCCGCGAGGAACAGCCCGCCGGTCTTGCGACGGTTGATCCGATCCATCCAGGCGATCTGCTCGGCCGGCGTGGCCGGCGGCGTCGTGAGCCAGCCACGTTCCGCCGCGAGGTCGTCGACCTGGCCGCCGACGAGCGCCGCAGCGCCGGCCGCCCGGGCCAGCACGAGGCAGGCCCGCCCTGCGGCACCGGCAGGCATGCCGGCGGCGAGCGTCTCAAACGCCAGTGCCTGCAGGGCATCGCCGCAGAGGATGGCGGTGGCTTCGTCAAAGGCGCGATGGCAGGTCGGGCGACCACGCCGAAGGTCGTCGTCGTCCATCGCCGGCAGGTCGTCGTGCACCAGGGAGTAGGCATGGATCAGTTCGACGGCCACGGCCGCAGGCCCGGCGGCAGACCAGTGCGTCAGGCGATCCGCGTCACGACCCCCGCAGGCCTGGGCCGCCCAGAGGGCCAATGCCGGCCGCAGCCTCTTTCCCGGAGCCAGCGCCGCGTACCGCATCGATTCGGCGAGTCGAAGCGGCGCATCTTCCGAGAGATCGAGGGCGGCAGTCAGCCGGGGTTCGATGAAGTCGCGGATGACTTCCAGGTGCCCGGCCATGCGATCGTCGCGAGGCGAGCTAGCGATTGGTGTGGATGCTCTGCTGGTCACCGGGCAGCTCGCCATGCGGGGGCCTGCAGGTGGTGCGAGGCACGAAAAAACGGGAACCGACACAAGCTTACGTGTTCGACACCCGATCGGAAGTCTAGACGGCGTCAGGGGTATCGTCCATCCCGGGCAGCGTCCGCGATCGCTGCCTGCGGCCCGCGCCGCGGGTCGCGGCGGGGGCCGGGTCGGCAGCATCGGCCGGCGCCAGGATCGGCCGGCCCTCCTCGTCGATCCGGACGAGTGTGCTCACCTTCTTTTCCGCGATGGCCAGTTCGTCGTGCAGCCGTCGTAGCAGGGCCACGCCACGCTCATAGGCGGCGATCGAGTCGGAGAGGCCGAGCCCACCCGATTCGAGCTTGGTGACGATGTCGCCGAGGTCGGCGAGCGACGCTTCAAACGAGGGGGTTTGGTTCGAGTTTGCGGGTTCAGCGTCCGAGGGCATCGTGCGAGATCCTTTCCACGCGGCTCCAGATTCGTCCGTCGGTGAGTTGCGTCACAAGCGTGTCGGCGGCCGCGATGCCCGCAACGCTCTTGAGGGCTGCCGCGCCATGTTCCAGCCGCGTCACCGACCAGCCGCGGGCGAGCAGGTGGAGGGGACTGCCGGCCTCGAGTCGCGCGGCGGCTGCGGCCAGCCGCTCCCCCGCCCGATCGACGGCAACGGCCGCCAGCCGGCGGAGTCGGCGACCGTGTTGATCGAGCGCGTCGCGGCGATCGCGGACCAGCCGGGTGGGGTCGGCGAAGGTTCGGGCGCGGGCCAGGGTGACGAGATGCTCCCGCGACGTCTCGAGCCGACGCGCGAGTGCCGACTGTAGCCGTGTTCCCAGCCCCGCCACCGTCGCCGCCACCTGGCGGGCGTCGGGCACGATCTTCACCGCGGCATCGGTGGGCGTGAGGGCGCGAACGTCGGCGGCGAGATCGCAGAGCGAGACGTCGATCTCGTGGCCCACGCCGCAGACGACCGGGATCGGCGACATGGCGACCGCGCGGACGAGCACCTCTTCGTTGAACGACCAGAGGTCTTCGAGACTGCCACCGCCGCGGACCAGGGCGATCACATCGACGGCGGGCCGGAGCCGGGCGGCGGTCGCCAGCGCGACCGCGAGTTCTTCGGCCGCACCGGCACCCTGCACCCGCGAGGGCACCAGGATCACCTCGCTCCCCCGCCACCGCGACAGGAGCGTCTCGAGGAAGTCGGCAATCGCGGCGCCGGTGGGGCTCGTGACGACCGCAATCCGCCGGGGGAACGCGGGGAGCGGACGCTTCCGGGCCGGGGCGAACACGCCCTCCGCCTGGAGCAGGGCGTGCAGCCGCCGCAGCTGGGCCTCGAGGGCCCCGGTGCCAACGGCGTGGAGCCGGTCGATCGTCAGCTGGTAGGTGCCGCGGGGCGGGTAGAGCTCGAGCCGGCCGTGGCAGACCACCTCGAGGCCGTCGGTCGGATCGATGGCGAGGGTCTGCAGGGTGCCGCGCCAGATCACCGCCCGTAGCACGGCCCCGTCGTCCTTGAGCGACAGGTAGGCGTGGCCGCTCCCGGCCCGCGTGAGGTTGCTCACCTCGCCCGTCACCCAGACGTCGGCGAACCGGGTCTCGAGCTGCTCCTTGACGCGAGCGGTCAGCTCCGACACGCTCTGGGCATCGTCGGGTGGACTGTTTCGGTCGGTCGCGACACGGGTGGCCATGGCCGCGAAGTGTAGCATTCGACGACGGATGACCCGGGCCCGACCGCGGTGTGGAGCGAGCATGTCAGCAGCCGGGCCGGAATCCAACACGACGCGAGTGGCCGCTGCCGGCGTGCCGCCGGCGGGAGGCTCGTCCGACGGGCAGGGCTCGAAGGCCGCGCTCCTGGTCGTCTTCCTGACGGTGTTCATCGATCTCCTCGGCTTCGGGATCGTGTTGCCGGTGATGCCCCGGCAGGCCGAACCGTACCTGCAGAAGCTCGGGCTTTCGCCCGTAGCCATCGGCGCGGTCATCGGGGTGCTGTTTTCGCTGTTTTCGCTGATGCAGTTCCTGTTCAGTCCGCTGTGGGGGCGGCTCTCCGACCGCTTCGGCCGCCGGCCAATGCTGCTGCTGAGCCTCGCGGGGTCGGTGGTGTTCTACGCCCTCTATGGCTATGCGGTGACCGTGCCCACCGATCCGGTGCCGTCGCGGGAGATGGCGGCCATGGCGATCG
>CAJBSQ010000444.1 GCA_903958265.1 uncultured Planctomycetaceae bacterium | reverse complement strand
CCAATGCCGCCGATCTGCTGGGCGGCTGCGACGTGATCGTGGACGGCAGCGACAACTTCGAAGCCCGCTTCCTGGTCAACGAGGTCGCGTGCCGCCGCCGCGTGCCGTGGGTTCACGGCGGGGCGATCGGCGCCGAGGGCCGCGTGCTCGCGATCGTGCCCGGCCGCACCGCCTGCCTGCGGTGCCTGATCCCGGAGCCGCCGGCGGCTGGATCGCTGCCCACCTGCGACACCGCGGGGATCATCGGGCCGGCGGCGGTCGTGGTGGGGGCGGTCGAGGCCGCCGAGGCGATCAAGCTGGTCGTCGGGGCCCCCGAGGCGGCCAGCAACCGGCTCCTCGTCTGCGATCTCTGGAGCAACGTCTGGCGGACGGTCGACCTGGCTCCGCTCGTCGCCGCGGGCTGCCCGACGTGCCGGGCGGCCGACTATCCCTGGCTCGAAGGCCGGCTCGGCGGCAGGCCGACGCTGCTCTGTGGCCGCGACGCGGTGCAGGTACCATCGGCTGGTGGCGGTGTCGATCTCGCGGCCGTGGCTGCGCGGCTCGCACTCGTGGGCACGGTGGTCGCCAACCGATGGATCGTGCGGGCCGACGTCGAGGAGGGCATCCAGCTCGCCGTGTTCGCCGACGGTCGCGCGATCGTGACGGGCACCCGCGAGGAGGCGAGGGCCCGCGCGATCGTGTCGCGGTATCTCGGCGCCTAGATCGCATGGGTTTATGTGTAGCGTCGTCTGCGTCAGCGAGAGCGGGTAGGCGAAGGGGGTCGGCGAACGCTCGAGGAGCCTTGGGCGTATCCTCGCCCGGCGACGAGACTTTTGCCGCCCCCGAGCCGGCGAAACACGGGCACTAGCCGCCGGTCGCGGCTTCGAGGATCCGCTGTTCGGTGGCTTCGGCACGGGAAAACTCGGCCGTCAGCCGGCCGTCGGCGAGCACGATGATCCGGTCGGCGAGAGAGAGGAGTTCCGGCAGTTCGCTCGACGTGAGGATTACCGCCATGCCTTCCCGGCAGAGCCGGTCGATCAGCTGATAGAGCTCCGCCTTCGCCCCGACATCGATGCCGCGGGTGGGGTCGTCGAGCAGCAGGATCCGCGGCTTCGCCAGGAGCCAGCGGCCGATGATGCACTTCTGCTGATTGCCGCCGGAGAGGCCCGTGATCGCCGCGTGCGGTCCCGAGGTCTTTACGCCCGTCTCGCGGATCGGGCCGGCCACGAGCGCCTCCTCGCGGTCCCGCGACACCAGTCCCCCCCGCACGGCGTCACGGAGGCCGCAGAGGCTCACGTTTGCGGCGACGTCGAGATCGGGGAAGATGCCGAGCCGCTTGCGATCCTCCGGGACCATGGCGATCCCAGCCGCGCAGGCCTCGGCGGGATGCATGAACCGTACCGGCCTGCCGTCGACCACGATCTCGCCGGTCCAGGTGGGCTCGGCGGCGCCAAAGATCGTCTCGAGGAGTTCCGTCCGGCCGGCGCCCATCAGCCCAGCCACGCCGAGGATCTCACCGGCGTGGAGGGTCAGTGAGATGTCTTCCAGACGGTATCCACGGGGATGGCCGGGCCACGGCAGCGTGAGCCGGCGGACCTCGAGCACCTGCGGACCTCGCGACCGGACGCCGTGAAACCCGTGATCGGCGAGCTCGCGGCCCACCATCCAGCCGGTCACCTCCCGCGGCGACGTCGCGGTGCGATCGACCGTTTTCACGTGGCGGCCGTCCCGCAGCACGGTGATTCGGTCGGCGAGCCGAAAGACCTCGTCCATCTTGTGGGAGATGTAGAGAATCGTGACACCGCGGTGGCGGAGTCGGGCGATCACGCGGTCGAGCCGGGCGACCTCGCTCTCGGTGAGGGCGCTGGTCGGCTCATCCATGATCAGCACGTCGCTCGAGAGCGACAGCGCCTTGGCGATTTCGAGCAGCTGCTGGTCGCCGACGCGGAGCGTGCCCGCCAGGGTTCGCGGGTCGATCGGGCATTCGAGTTCCGCCAGCAGGGCCGCGGCCTCCCGCTCCATGGCGGCGTCGTCCAGCAGGCCGAGGGGCGTCCGCTGCTCACGGCCGAGGTAGATGTTGGCCGCTGCGGAGAGCTGTTCGACCAGGTTGAGTTCCTGGTGAATGATCGCGATCCCGGCTGCCTCGGCGTCGCGGGTGCCGCGAAATGCGGCCGGCTCACCGCGAATCAGGATCTCGCCCTCGTGCTCGGTGATCACGCCGGAGAGGAGCTTCATCAGCGTGCTCTTCCCCGCGCCGTTCTCGCCACAGATCGCGTGGCACTCGCCCTGCCGCAGATCGAACGAGACGTGGTCGAGCGCGACGACCCCGGGAAATCGCTTGCCGACACCGCGGAAGGCGATGATGGGCGTCATGGCGTGCGGCGGCCCTCCAGCCACCGGACCACCGCGAGGGCCGCGAGCACCGCCATGCCCACCGCGGTCCCGACCAGTCCGGTCCGCCCCTGGAAGGCCTCGACGTTGCCGCTACTCATCATCGCGAGCAGCCCCGCGAACGTGGCGATCGTGGGAATGGCCGCCAGTCCGCGGCCGCCGGCAAACAGCGTGCGGCCCGTGCGGGAGAACCTGCCGACCTGGGTCAACGTGACGGCCAGGGCGACGATGATCCCCACGATCATGCCCTCGTAGACGTCGGCACTCGCCTTGATGAGCTTCGACACGGCGTCGATCACCAGCCGCAGGAAGAGGGCTCCGAGCACGGTGCCCGGCACGGTGCCCACGCCCCCCTGGAGGCTGCAGCCCCCCACCACGGCCGCCGCGATCGCGTTGAGTTCATAGCCCCGGGCCAGGGTGCCGGGCTGGGCGACGCTGCTGTCGGCCATCAGGAAAATCCCGGCGAGGGCCGAGGTCAGGCTGCCGAAGCAGTAGGCGAACCACTTCACGTTGTCGGTGCGGACGCCGCTGAGCCGGGCCGCCTGCTCGTTGCCGCCGAGGGCATAGAGGTGTCGGCCGAGCACCGTTCGCGAGAGGATCAGCCACGTCAGGATCGCGAGCACGAGGAACGTGCCCGTTGTGATCACGACGTTGTGTTCCTTGAGCCACGAGAAGAAGGGGGTGTTGACGTTGATCTGCTGCGACTCGCTCCCCCAGCGCTCCTTGGTCACGAACAGGCACATCGCCCGCGCAAAACTTCTGAGGCCCACCAGGGTGGCGAGGGTGGCGATGAACGGCGGCAGCCGGATCGACGTGATCAGCCAGGTGTGGAGCGTGCCCACGAGCAGGCCCGAGGCCATGGCTCCGCCGATGGCCGTCGCGATCCCGAGCGGCCCGACCGTCACGAGCCGTTTGTCACCGGGCTCCGAGCAGATCATCAGAATCAGCGCGCAGGTCGTGGCGCTCGCGGCCACCATCGAACCGGCCGAGAGATCGATGCCCCCAGCGATGATCACCACGGCCGCCCCCAGGGCGATGATGCCCAAAAGCGCGGTGTTTCGCAGGATGATCTCGCTACTCTCCGCCCAGTTGGTGACGTAGGTGTGGTTGGGATCGAGCCAACCCGTGATGACGAACACGGCCACGGTCGCGACCAGGAGCGCCAGTTCGTGCCGGGGGAGCCGCCAGCCGCGGCCTGGGATGACGGAGGGGTTCATGGTCAGGAACTGGTGAGGCGGTACTTCGCCAGCCAGGCCTTGAAGTCTTGAAGGGGCATGAACTCCACCACCTTCGGATCGAACAGGTCGGCCTTCACCGGAGAGGACGTGTCGGGCACGACGACCCGGAGGCCCGTGGTGTGGACGTCGCCGTCTGCCGCGGTGGCGTTCGGGAACATCTCCTCGATCACCGGCGAGTCGTCGTCGACCATTGCCTTGAGCAGCCGCACGGTCCGCACCCCCATCTCGAACGGATTCTGCACCACCATCACGTCGATGTGGCCCTTCTCCATGTGACCGATCGCCAGATCCTGGGCGTCGAACGTGGCGACCACGTACCGGTCGCGGGTGCCGCTCTCCGTCACCACGTCGGCGATCGCCGGGGCGTTGTAGGCCCAGATTCCCACCAGCGCGGCGAGATCCTTGTGGTTCTGCGTGGCGTTGCGGACGTTGTCGCGGGCGCGGGGCAGATCCATCTCGTCGGCCATCCGGTCACGCTCGACATAGCCGTCGCCGATCGCCTCCTTGACGCCGTTCATCCGGCTGCGAGCGTTATCGTTGTCGGTGAAGCCGGCGAACTGCACGTAGCCCCCCTCCTTCAAGCCCTTGGCCTCGAGCAGGGCCCGGGTCGCGGTGCCGAGCGTGCGGCCCCCCACCGTGTTGTCGGTGCCGATGTAGTAGGAGCGGGCGTCGCGGAAGCTCTCGCGGTTCACGTCGCCGTCGACCGTGATCAGCTTCACCCCCTTCGCCTGAAGCTTTCGCATCTCCTCTGCGATCGACTGGTTGTCGGCCTGGATCACGCTGATGGCGATGCCCGCCACGTCGTCTTGGGTCGCGTACTGCCGGAGCCTCTCGATCTGCCCCTCGGCCGAGGCGTTGTTGACGTCGCGAGACACGGTGATGCCGGCGGCGGCGCAACCGTACCGCTGTTCGCCCTCTTTGAGCCCGCTGAGCAGGGCATCCCAGAAGGGATCGTCGCCGTTGGTGATGAAGATGAATCGGCGGGCCGTGGGCGTGCTAGAGACCGGCGTGGCGGACGGTTTCGAGGGCCCCGTCGCGGGCGATCGCTCGCCCGAGCATCCACAGAGGAAGGCCACCGCGAGCAGCGGCAGCACGAGGAAGCCGTGGCGGCGGGGGAACGCGAGGGGCAGCATGGAGATGTCTCCTGAAAGGATCAGTAGCGGAGGCCGTTTTTTCGCACGTGGGTCAGCGGTTCGGAACCGGCGCCTCCGGCCGAAAGCACCTCGCCCAGCACGATCACGTGGTCGCCGTGGGCCGCGCGGGCGACCGCTCGGCACTCGAGCCAGGCGGCAGCATCGGCGAGCGCCGCGGTTCCACTCGGCGTGCGATGCACCGCGAGACCCGCGAAGGGATCGGTAGACGGCTTGCCGAAGCGGGCGAGGAGGGGCCGTTGCGAGTCGGCAAGCACGCTGACCACGAACGTGACCTCGCGATCGATGGCAGCGAGCAGGTCGCGGGCCGCAGCCACTGCCACGCTGACGAGCGGCGGCGCGAAGCCCGCCTGCATGACCCAGCTGGCGAGCATGCTTCGGTCCGCATTGGAATCCCGCCAGGCGACCACGAACAAACCGCTGGGAATCCGTCCAAGCGCGGAGGCGATCGCGGGATCGTCTGCGGAGGACGTGCTGGCAGGCTGGGAGATCGGCTGCATATGCGTGACGCGGGCGGCGCGGGCGGTTTTGGAGGCTTGGCGAGTTCGTAGTTTCTCGAGCTTGCGCCGCCTGCCATGGTGCGGAGATTTCGCAGGCGGCTTCAGGGGAGCGCTTGCGAAAACGCCGCCCATGTGCCGATCAGTCTGTAGATGCCCTGACCCGTGTCCCTAGAGTGTCGCCGCGGTCCCGTGAATCCGCAAGCCACTCCCCACCGCGTCTGCCTGTTGGAGTCGACGACCGTCCGCATGCGTCCCATGCCCGCCCTACCGAGTGTGACTTCCGAAGCCCGGCGGGCCATTCGGCGGGATGATGCCACGCGGATCGCGGCCGCGGTGCTCCTGACGCTCGCCGCATGGATCGCGGGTCCGTCACCCGCGCCGGCCGACCAGACGTTCTCGGCGCCGGCCGAGGCGCTGCCGCCGCTGAGCCTGTCTCCGGATGACTTCTACGGTGGGCCGGGCGAGGTGCAAAACATTCCTCCGCCGCGACCGCAGGGGCCGGTGCTCCTCGACGGCGCGTGCCCGGCCGACTCATGCTGCCCCGACGGATGCGGTCCACATGGAGGCTACCCCGATTGTTTCGACGACCTCTGGGCCCCGCGGCCCTGGTCGTGGCACCTGCTGCCCAACAACCTGATCTACACGAGCTACCTCGCGGGTCCCAAGGAGTCGCGAATCGGTTCGTCGTGGTATCAGGACACGGCTCCGGATCCGTTCGAACCGTCGATCAAGAACGGCTGGCTGTGGGATACGACGCTCGGCGGGCGGGCCTCCCGCCTCCGCTACGGAGCCGACCCGGTGCTCCATCCTCAGGGCTTCGAGGTGCAGATCGAGGGAGCCGCCTGCGTCCGACTCGATCCCGCCGACGAT
>CAJBSQ010000443.1 GCA_903958265.1 uncultured Planctomycetaceae bacterium | reverse complement strand
CGCCGATGCCACGACGGCGAATGCGGTGAGCACGGCGGCGAGGCGCGGCGGCATGGGGGCAATCTCCTGAATCTCATCCAGTGTCGCACACCCGCGGCGGCTGATACCAGCGGCAGCTCACGACTCACTCTCAGTTGTCGCTTCCGCCGCACCGCCGCCGCGGCCAGGCATCGGGCGGATCCGCCACCCGGGGCATGGCTCTCAAAACGCTCACCGGAACGCATGCCGCTATCCTATGAAAAGCCGCCGCCCCGGTGTGGCGATTCCAGCTGCCGCCATTCCTCAGACGCATGGCCGAGAACCCACAACGCTTGCTGTTCGCCGACGCCGAGGCGGTCGACCCGGCTGCCGTGGACGACGCCGTCCGGCGGCTCGGCGAGCGGCTGCCGACGGCCATCCACCTGGGCACCTCGAGCTGGTCGTTTCCGGGCTGGACGGGCCTCGTGTTTGCGTTGCGGAATGGCAAGCCGGCCACCGAGCAGCAGCTCGCCCGCCACGGGCTTGCCGCCTACGCCGCGCATCCGCTCCTCCGCACCGTGAGCCTCGACCGCACGTTCTACGCGCCCCTCACCCACGACGAGTTTGCGGCCTACGCCCGTCACGTGCCCGAGCGGTTTCGGTTCGTGGTCAAGGCGCCGGCGGCGTTCACCGATCCGGTGCTCCGCAAGCCGGGCAGCGGCGAGGCGGCCCGCGACAATCCCTCGTTTCTCGACGCCGCGACCGCAGCGGCCACGTTCCTCGGACCGGCACTCACGGGGCTCGGCGCAAAGGCGGGGCCGCTCGTGTTTCAGTTTCCGCCGCTCGGCCGGCGGCTCGTGGCCGACGTGCCGCGGATCACGGCCCGGATCGCCGCCTTCATGGCGGTCCTCCGCGGCCGGACGCCGGCGGCAGTCACGCTCGCCGTCGAGGTCCGCAATCCCGAACTCGCCTGCCCACCGTTTGCCGCCGGGCTCCGTGACTCTGGCGCCGTGCCCTGCCTTGCCGTGCATGCCTGCATGCCGCCAGTCGACGAGCAGGCCGCGGTCTTCGGCCTCGATCGCGACGACTGCCCGCTGCCGCTCGTCGCCCGCTGGAACCTCCACGCCGGCCACCGCTACGAGGAGGCGAGGCAGTCCTACTTTCCGTTCGACCGGCTCGTCGAGGAAGACCTGCCCACGCGGGAGGCCCTCGCCCGGCTCGCGATCCGGGCCGCAGCCGGCGGCCGCGCGGTGTTCATCACGATCAACAACAAGGCAGAAGGCTCGGCGCCCCGCTCGGTCGAGAAACTCGCCGCCCTGATCGATGCGGCCTCACTTCGCGATCAGGCGTAGCTCCACCTCGGTCGTGCCGCGGCGAACCGTGAGCGGCACGATGTCGTCGACGTTGATGGTGGTCCGCAGAGCCCGATCGAAGAGCTTGCGGGCATCTCGAGTCGGGAGCTCAAGCCGGCGACCCCGGAACGCCACGATGACGTCGCCTGGCTTCAGGCCCGCCACCTCGGCCGACGATCCCGGCTCGACGGCCTCCACCACCGGAAGCAGGTCGCCCCCCTGAGGTCGCTCGAGGTCGATGCCCGTGCGGCAGCGCTGAGGCGCCGTCAGCACCGCCTCGAGCGTGACTTCTTCCTCGCCACGGCGAACCAGAAACGCCGCCCGCGAGCCCTCGGGATAGATGCCGAGCAGGCCTGCGAAGCGGTGGCCGTTGGCCACCGGCGCTTCGTCGATCGCCACGATCGCGTCGCCGGTGAGAAAGCCCGCCTCCGCGGCGAGCGAGCCCTCGGCCACGTCCTTCACCGTGACGCTCGCTGCTGTCTCGCGGTCGCGGCTCTCAAACTCCACGCCGGCGAGCCGGGCATGCTTCACCTCGCCCCCAGCCGCCTGCTCCAACAGCGGCAGCCACATCGCGACCTGCCGCGAGCTGATCGCGAAGCCCAGGCCGGTGTTGCTCCGCAGGCCGTAGCGGGTGCTGATCTGGCCGTTGATGCCCACCACCTCACCGGCCATGTTGATCAGCGGGCCTCCCGAGTTGCCTGGATTGAGTTCCGCGTCGGTGACGATGCACTCGGTGTACGAACCCTGCGTGTGGTGCACGGCCGAGATGATGCCTACGGTGAACGTCGGCGCCTGATCGAGCACCCCGAGCGCAAACGGGTTGCCGACGGCGACCGCCTCATCGCCGACCCGCAGCGCCTCGGAATCCCCGAGCGGCAGGTGCGGCACCGTCTCCCCGGCGGGCAGGTCGAGCTGCAGCGCCGCCAGATCGCCGACCGCGTCGCGGCCCACGACCTTCGCCTTGAACGATCGCCCGTCGCCGAGCCGCACGTCGAAGCGGCGGCGGTTTTCGATGACGTGGTCGTTGGTGAGCATCAGGCCGTCGGGCCGGATCACCACGCCGCTGCCGCCGGCGATGAACACGAACGCGGGCCGCACCTTCACGCAGATCGCCGCGAGGTCGGCGGAATCGTCGGCCGCGAAGGCGGCCGCGGCTCCGACGCTGATCATCGCCGCACCGAGGCGGCTCCAGGGAAACGTCATCTTAGCTCCCCCAGCACGACGCGGATCTCGCGGACATCGTCGGTCGCGAGCAGGCCCTCGAACGACTGGCCCGGCTGGAGCGACTTCTTGAACCGCTCGAGGTCTTCGAGCGTTTCGATATCGCGGCCATCGATCACCAGCCGCGGACCTGAGCCCTTGCGGCGAACCCCGAGGACGATCGCATCTCCCGGCTTGGAGGCGGCAATCCGCTCGGTGAGCTCCCGCCAGGCGTTGAGGTCGACGCCATCGTAGGAGAGGATCACATCGCCCTTCTTCAGCCCCGCCTTCGCCGCGGGCGAGCCCTCTCCGACGGAGCCAATCACCACGTCGTCGCCAAGCGCCCGCGACTCGTCGGCCTGGACGCCGAGAAACGGTCCGGGAAACCGCTCGAACGACCGGCCACTTTTGAGGTCATCGAGCACGGCGCGGATCCGGTCGGCGCGGGCCACGAGGCCCACGCCGGAGTTCGGTGCCCGGGTCCACCGCATCAACTTCGAAAGCGTGAAGATGCGGCCCATGACGGTGTCGGGCTCGATCGGCGCCGTCGCGATGCCCAGCAGGCTGCCGGCCGCGTCCACCACGGGGCCGCCCGAGTTGCCGTAGTTGAGCAGGGCGTCGGTCTGGAAGCGGTAGCCGCGATTCCGCGAGGCCGCGCTGACGATGCCGGGATTGAGAGTCACGTCGCCAGCCCCGGCGGTCACCAGTCCGATCGCCGCCACGTGGTCGCCAAGCTGTGGCGACGTCGCCGCGGCGGCGAGGTCGAACCACGGCAAACCGCTGGCCTCGACCTTGAGCAAAGCAATGCCCAGCGGTTCGTGGCGGGCATGCACCTTCGCCTCCCGGCGGCTGCCGTCGGAAAGCACCACCGTCACGCCGCGGATCGCGTTGTGCTTCTCCACGAACCCGCCTTCGGGATCAGCCCTCAACTTCTCAGCCGACTCGTCCGCTGTG
>CAJBSQ010000442.1 GCA_903958265.1 uncultured Planctomycetaceae bacterium | reverse complement strand
TGCCTGTGCGCGGTGGCGGGGCTGCAACGGCGTGAAGCAGGCTCCCGAGAAGTTTCCACCCTGGCAGCTGCCGCCCGGGCGTGGATTTCAAAGCGGGGCCGACGTCGGCTACGCGGCGGCGCCATGCGGCACGTGTGGCCCAAGCGGCGCGTGTGGCCCGTGTCAGGCCTGCGGCCCGCGGTTTCGCTGGGGATTCTGACGCTCCGCCACGAGCGTCGCCGCGAAGGTGATCTCGTCGCCCCGATCGCGACAGGCCTTCCGCAAGAGTTCCCACTCTCCCGACGCCGCTGCGAGATTGACGAGGGAAGGGAGCGCGCCGGCTGCCTGCAGCGGGCTCGGCATGCCCTCCTCGTCGCGAGGCCGTGACACGGCCGCATGCAGTGCCTCCGCCGGCCGGCCGAGCCGCGAGAGCAGGAGCACGAGCACGTCGCCCGGCAGCGTACCGGCACCGGGATCGGCGCGAACGGCGGCGGTCCGAAAAAACCTCACGGCCCGTTCGACATCGGCACCGATCTGGCTGCCGAAAAACAAACGTGATGCCTCGCCGACGTCTTCGAACGGTGGCTCACCCGGGTACGCGAGGTCGGCTGGCAGGCGACAGGCATACGAGGCCAGTTCCCATGCCCGGCGGATCGTCGGCTCGTCGGTGCAGACACGCGCGATTCGCAGCACCGACTGGAGGTGCGAGATGTCGACATGAAGCCCGATCTCACCACCAGCGAAGGCGTCGAGGAGCGCCGGGATCGTCGCCATGCTGGGCGTGGTGATCCCTCGACCCTCGAGGTCGTGGACAAGATTGCCTGTCACCTCACCGTGAAGGTGGGCGACGAGCACCCCCGCCGCCGACCGCTGCCGCCCCGCCGGCAGCCGGGAAACCGCCTGCTCGTAGGCCGTGATCGCATTGCACGTGCCCTGCGTCGCGAGCACGATCTCGATCCCGACTGCCGGGTCGGCCGCATCCCAGAGGACAACGCCGAGGATCTCCTGCAGCATGCGATCCGCCTCCTCGCCATCGTGCGCCGCTGCCAGCAGCGGCCGGGCCAGCGTCGCAAGTCGAGCCGCCACCTCGGCCGGCTCGACCGCCGCCCGCAGGTACATCCAGCCAGCCGCCACCTGCCCGCCGTCGAGCAGCGGCCAGCCGGCCTCTCGGCAGGCGGCGAGCGAGCGGGCGTCGAAGGCATCGCGGCGATCCGCCGGTACGTCGCCCGGCATGCCCACGGGAGGCAGCCCCACGGCGACCCGCGCCTGGATGATCCGCGCATCGAAGAGGGCGTGCCAGCGCTTCCGCTCAGCGAGCGACGCAGCGAGCGCGTCGAGCATGGCGTCGACGCCCGACGCTTCGCAGGTGTGGATGAGGTCGTCGAAGCAGCTGGAATCAGTGGTCATCGCGTCACCTCACGTTGGCGGATCGTCTCGTAGGCGAGCACGGCGGCGGTCACCGAGAGATTGAGGCTGTCGGCGATGCCGTGCATCGGCAGCCGCACGGTCTCCATGCGGATCGTGCCGCCGGCCGCCGCCTCCGGCCATACCGCCGACAGGCCGTGGGCCTCGCTGCCCAGCAGGATCGCGGCATTCCCGCGAAGGTCTGCCTCGTGCCAGAGCCTCGTGCCTTCGGGCGTGGCGGCGACCACCGCCCGCTGCTGGCGGTGACACCACTGGATCGCCTCGGCCGTCGACGAGGTCGCCACCGGCATCGAGAACACGGTGCCCAGGCTCGCCCGGATGACCGCGGGATTGGCGACATCGGTGCGAGCGTCGCAGACGATCACGCCGCCGAGGCCGGCTGCGTCGGCGGTGCGGAGGATCGCGCCGAGGTTCCCGGGCTTTTCCACCCCCTCGATCACAAACACCGGGCGGTCGGCGGCGATCGTGGCCTCGGCGAGCGATCGGGGGCCGAACCGCACGACGCCCACGACGCCCTCGTTGCGGCTGCCGAAGGCCACCCGCTCGAAGGCCTTCTCCGATACGCTCGCGATTCGCGTGCCCCGCGCGGCGAGCGCGGCGATCCAGTCGGCAAACGTCGTGCCCTGCTGGTCGGTCGTCGAGTCGTGCAGTCGGCGGGCGTCGACGAAGGCCTCGACGATCTCGACCCCGGAGGCGGCAGCCCGTGAGAGTTCGCGACGGCCGTCGACGACTGTCAGCCCCGTCGACCGCCTTTGGTCGGCCTCGCGGAGTGCCGCGGCCTGCTTGATTCGTGGGTTGGCAGGGCTCGTGATTGTTTCAGGGTCGTTCATGACGGGGGATTCCGGCGGGCGAAGCTGCCTAGGGTGAGCGTGCGTGACGCGTCGTCGAGGAGGTCGAGCGGGCCGGAGTCGATCCGCCCGCTCATCGGAAGGTCGGCGGCGGTAACCGCGCGGATGAGTGTCTCTCGGAGGCGGGCCGGATGCCAGTTGGGCGAATGACAGGTGAGCAGCACGGGGCCCGGCGAGTGTGGATCGAGGAGTCGGGCGATGTCGGTGACGAGGGGCACGAGATGACGGTCGATCGAAAACGGCTGGCCCTTGGGGCCATGGCCCCAGGACGGCGGATCGAGCACCACACCGGCAAACCTCCGGCCGCGGCGGAGGCATCGCTGCACGTAGGCGACGGCATCCTCGCAGATCCACGAGATCGGGAGCTGGTCGAGCCCCGAGGCCGCTGCATTGCGGCGGGCGAGCGCCACCGCTTGCCGCGAGGCATCGACGTGGGTGACCTCGGCACCACCGGCGGCCGCGGCGAGGCTCGCCGCGCCTGAGTGAGCGAAGAGCGAGAGGATCGGCATGCCGGGCCGCATCGTCGCGCGGAGCCACCGCCACTGGTCAGCCTGCTCGAGGAACACGCCGACCTGTCCGGACGGCGCGGGATGCACCTCGAGCGCGATGGTCGTGTCTCCCAGGGACAGGGCGGTGCGCCAGGGTTCGGGGGCGGGCCGGAGAAACTCCCAGGTGCCACCCTCCGGGCTGTCTCTCCCGGTGGCCGCTGGGCCAGCTCGATAGATCACGGCCGCCTCCCGCCAGAGCCCGGGCAATCTCCGGCGCTCGCTCGTCTGCGGTAACGGGCGATCGACGAGCACCCCCCCGAGCCGTTCCAGCCGGCGGCCCTCTCCCGCGTCGTTGACCCCGAAATCGACGAGGGCGGGCGGGCGAAACTTTTCGGCTGGAGATCCGTTCATAACGAGTGTGAGAATAGCTGCCGGAGGGCCCGCGCGTGGCCGCTGCCGGTGTTCTCGTCCGTTGCATCGCCCCCGGAGACCCATGCCATGCCTCGCGTGCCCGTCCGTTTCGTTGCGTCAGCCGTGCTCGCGGCAAGTGTGCTGTGCCCGGATGTCGGCCGCATGGCCTTCGCGGGCGAGATCGAGCCGACCGTTTTCCAGCGGGGAATCCAGTCGTGGATGGGAGTCATTGCGCTGCTGGCCGACGACGGCGAGGAGGAGCGGAGGGGTGAAGCGGGGGGCGGAGAGCGGCCGGACAGCGCCGAAGGCCGTCGTGGACGGGAGCGGGGGGAACGGCCGGAACGCGGCGAACGAGATCGTATGGATCGCGACTGGACGCGACGTGGCGAGCGTGGCCCGGGGCCGGGATCGCGAGGGCCTGGCCCGCAGATGCGGATGCCGCCGGGGGCGCCGGGGATGCACGCCGCCCACCGCATGCCGATGCCGGGCATGCGGGGTGACCCGGCCACCAGGTTCGATGAGATCATCACTCGACTCTCCCGGATCGAGCAGAAACTCGACGTTGCACCCCAGTCGGGCAATCCGTGGTCGCCGCGGCCCGCCTCGTCTGAAGCGGGTCGCCGCTCGACGAACGAGCGGATGCGTCCGCCGCTGGCCGCCATGCCTCCGGAGATGCAGGAGCGGATGCGGACGATGATGCAGGAGGGCCGCAAGCGGATGGCGGAAGCCGGCAAGAAGATGGAGCAGGCCCGGAAGAAGTTTCAGGAGATGGACGAGCGAATCAAGAGGCTCGAGGCCGAGGTCGAACGCCTCAAGGCGGGCAAGTAAGTTCGAGGGCCCCGGAAACTCCGTCACGGACGGCCAGCCCGCGAGATCGCCTCCCTGACACGTTGGTCGGCGGGTGACGTGGTGCTATGATTTCGAGTTGTCCCGCTGATCGACCCGTCTTCAAGGGTCCGCGATCGGCTCGTCGGGGTCTCCGACGGCTGAACGGCGACGCGGGTGTTTCCCCCTTGGAGCCTGCCCATGGGATACACCGCTCTCCACGCGTGCGTCGTCCTCGGCGTGCTGCTCATGGCCACCAGCGGTCGGGCGGCCGAAAATCCGGGCGGCCAGCGGGTCTCGTTCAATCGCGACGTGCGGCCGATCCTCTCCGACCGGTGCTTCGCCTGCCACGGCCCCGATGATGCCAAGCGAGAGTCGGGCCTGCGTCTCGATCGGGCCGCCGACGCCACCGCTGAACTGAGCGGCGGGACGAGGGCGATCGTGCCGGGAAAGCCCGACGAGAGTGAACTTCTCGCCCGGATTTCGAGCACCGATCCCGACGTCGTGATGCCGCCGCCACATCTCGGCAAGCCGGTCACGCCCGCGGAGGCCGCAATCCTCCACCGCTGGATCGAGGAGGGGGCCGAGTATCAGGGCCACTGGGCCTTCACGCGGGTGGAACGGCCGGAGGTGCCGGCGGTTCGCGATGCGGCGTGGTGTCGCGGTCCGATCGACCGCTTCGTGCTCGCGCGGCTCGAGCGGGCGGAGCTTTCGCCGAATCCCGAGGCCGACCGCGAGACACTCGCGCGGCGGCTGGCGCTCGACCTCACCGGGTTGCCGCCGCTGCCGGCCGACGCTGATGCCTTCGTGGCCGACGCAGCGCCCGGCGCCTACGAGCGGTACGTCGAGAAACTCCTCGCCAGCGAGCACTTCGGCGAGCGGATGGCTCTGGAATGGCTCGATGCGGCTCGCTACGCCGACAGCAATGGCTTTCAGGCCGACACCAGCCGCTCCAACTGGCCGTGGCGCGACTGGGTGATCCGCGCGTTCAACGCCAACATGCCGTTCGATGAGTTCACCGTGAGGCAGTTGGCTGGAGATCTGTTGCCGGGCGCGACGCGCGACGACATCGTGGCCACCGGCTTCAATCGCAACCATCGGCTCAACGGCGAGGGAGGATTGATCGCCGAGGAGTGGCTCGTCGAGACGATCATCGACCGGGTGGAGACGACGGGCCAGACGTGGCTTGGCCTCACGGTCGGCTGCTGCCG
>CAJBSQ010000441.1 GCA_903958265.1 uncultured Planctomycetaceae bacterium | reverse complement strand
TGAAAGACTCGCTCATGGCCGCCTCCGGACAGACTCCGACGGGGCGGTTGCACGTCGAGGGCCAACTCAGTGGCAGTGTCGATGGGCGTCCAATCACGATCACGGCCGACACCTCGGGGATCTGCCTCGCCGTGGACTCCGTGAGTTCGGCCTGGCGGTTGCGAAAGCAACTCCCATCTCTCAGGGGCGTGCTCGCGGGGCTCTCTCGCGAGCAGGTAGCGGTGAGGCTGCGGATCGGCGGTGTGGGCGAGTTTCCCGTGCTCCCGACGCCACACTGGATTCCCCAGTGGGCGCTGCGGCTGGCAGGGCTGCGGTAGCGTTGCCAGCCAGAGAGATGTCAGGGCAACTGGATCGTGACCGGCTCGCTTGCCATGGCGGCAACCTCTGCTGCCGCCATGTCGCGGATGTCCTGTGAGATCTTCATCGAGCAGTACTTCGGCCCGCACATGCTGCAGAAGTGGGCACTCTTAAACGTCTCCTGCGGCAGCGTCTCATCGTGGTACTTCCGCGCGGTCTCGGGATCGAGCGACAGCCGGAACTGCTCGTTCCAGTCGAAGGCGAACCGGGCCCGCGACAGGGCGTCGTCTCGCACGCGGGCGTTCTTCCGGTGCCGGGCGAGGTCGGCGGCATGGGCCGCGATCTTGTAGGCGATCACCCCCTGCTTGACGTCTTCCGCGTCGGGCAGGCCGAGGTGCTCCTTGGGCGTCACGTAACAGAGCATCGCCGCCCCGCTCCAACCAGCGAGCGCCGCCCCGATGGCGCTGGTGATGTGGTCGTAGCCGGGGGCAATGTCGGTGACGAGCGGGCCGAGCACGTAAAACGGCGCCTCGTCGCACTCCTCCATCTGCCGCTTCACGTTCATGTCGATCTGGTCCATCGGCACGTGGCCGGGCCCCTCCACCATCACCTGGCAGCCCTTCTTCCAGCCCCGCCGCGTGAGCTCGCCGAGCACGTGGAGTTCGGCAAACTGGGCCTCGTCACTGGCGTCGGCGATGCTGCCCGGCCGCAGGCCGTCGCCGAGGCTCCAGGTCACGTCGTACTCGCGAAAGATGTCGCAGAGATCCTCGAAGTGCGTGTAGAGGGGATTCTGCTGCTTGTGGGTCATCATCCAGCGGGCGATCAGCGAACCGCCCCGGCTGACGATCCCGGTGATCCGGCCCATCGTGAGATGGAGATGCTCCTGGAGCAGGCCGGCGTGGACGGTCATGTAGTCGACCCCCTGCCTGGCCTGCTTCTCGCACATGTCGAGGAAGTGCTGCGGCTTCATGTCGTCGATGTCGCCGCCGAGTTCCTCGAGCATCTGGTAGATCGGCACGGTGCCGATCGGCACGGGCGAGGCATCGATGATCGCCTGCCGAATCGTGTCGATATCCTTCCCGGTGGAGAGGTCCATCACCGTGTCGGCGCCGTGATGGACGGCCATGTGCAGCTTCTCCAGCTCCGTCTGCTCGTCGCTGGTCACCGCCGAATTGCCGATGTTGGCGTTGATCTTGGTGAGGGCGGCGATGCCGATTGCCATCGGCTCGAGCCGCTTGGTGAGGTGCACCGTGTTGGCGGGAATCACCATCCGGCCCCGGGCGACCTCGCTCCTGACCAGCTCCTCGGGAAGATCCTCGCGCTGGGCGACGAACTTCATCTCGGGCGTGATTTCGTTGGCACGGGCGGCTTCGAGCTGGGTCATGTATTCATCTCCAAAAGGGCGGCTGCGGACCTGCCATGCAGCCGCACAAGAGTAGCAAAATTCCAGCCCCGTGGAGATGACGAGGGGTTGCCTCTGCCGAGGAGCCGGGCTCGGCGGCCAGCGGAGCCAGGATGGCGGAGCGCGGCCGGCGTGCAGAGAGTTGTGGCCACGATGCCCGCACCGAACGTCCGGCGACACGGCACAGGCAACCCCGCCCCGCAGAGCCCGCGGCCCGCATGCGAGCCGTGTCAGATCGTCTTGAGATACTCCAGGACGGCCGTTTTCTCATCCTCCGTGAGAGCATCGGGGAAGTCGTGGCCGGCGGCAGACTTGCCGGGCTTGCGGGTGTCGAAGAAGGTGCGGCGGTCGGACGAGCGGAGCCGGCCCGGCGGCATCTCGGCCAGTTCCTCCACCTCGAGCCCCACGCGGGCATCGTCGTAGCCCGACGGCGTGCGCCGCCAGACGGTCGGCCGCTCACCGGGATGCAGCACGTGCCAGAGCGTAGGCACCGAGCCATTGTGAAAGTACGGCGCCGAGGCCCAGATGCCGTCGAGCGACGGGGCGACGTAGCCGGTCGGCGACTCGCGGTCTTCCATGCCAACCGCGTCGGCGCCGTAGTGGCCAAACCAGCTATCGTTGAGCTGGCCCCGCTCCTGCGCCGTCAGGGAATCGAGCCGCACGCGGTCGGTGCCCACCTCCTCGATCGGCACGATGCGATCGGGATAGACGCCGTCGGGGCCATGGGTGCCGTGGCACGAGGCACAGTGCTCCGCGTAGACCGCCCTGCCACGGTCGACGAGGCCGAGGTCGATTCCGCCCGTCCACTGCGGAGGCTCGAGCGATTCGATCCACGACTCAATCCCGCGAAAGTCATCTTCCCACTCCTGAAACTTCTCCGGGCCGTTCTCCTTGACGAGCAGAAACTGCATCAGGATCCGGTGCCCCTTGGGAGCGAAACCGTCGGCGTAGAGGCTCTTCCTCCGTGCATAGTGCCACCAGGCCGGCGCGTCCATGTCGTGATGCACGAGGTCGAACCGCGGCGGCCGCTGCACGATCGAGAGGTCGGGGTCGCGGTGCCGCATCAGGGCCACGCCGAAGATCACGGCGTTGGTCGTGCCGTTGGTCGTGCCCAGCGGCAGGAGCAACGACCCCACGTCCATGTGACTGAAGGCCTTCCGCTGCTGCACCTTCACGAGCCGCACCTCTTCGGTGAGCGTCTCCAAGGCATAGCTCGTGTTGGGCACGCCGGGGATCGCGGTGCCGCGAACCTGCCCCTGATGACAGGCGAGGCAGCTCATCACCCACCGCCCCTCGGCATCGACCACGTACTGCATCGACCTCGATGGATCACGCGGATGCGGCACGAGCCCATATCGCTCCATGGCCATCCGCCGCCGCTCCTCCACGGGGGCCCGCTCAGCACGCGAACGCAGCGGCGTTTCCCAGGTCGTCCAGAGGTCGTCAAAAACCTCCTGATCGAAGTCGGCCGGCAGGTACGCCTTCGAGAGCAGCAGTTCCAGACCGCGATCGGCCTGCTCCGCCCGCGGCACCGCTGCCTCGCCGCGACACACGACCGCTGCCGCGACGAACGCCCCCAGGAGGCACGTCCGCCAGGCGCCGCGTTGAAACCAACGACGTTGCTCGATTCCGATGGGGTTCATGGCATACTTGGCCGCACGGTCGATCCCGCCGCAGTATAGGCCCTTCGCGTCCCCTGGCCGTCGCCCGGCCCGAGCTCCCGCCCACCATGCCCACCGCCAATCCCATCCTGCTCCCCGAACTGCGGCTGATGCTCGCCGAGCACGACACGGCGGGGCTCCGCGAGGTGGCGGAGGAACTCCACCCCGCGACCGTGGCGGAGTTTTCCGAGGGGCTGGACAACGCTGAGATCTGGCGGCTGCTCGACGCCGTGCCGGTGGAGCGACAGGCCGAGATCTTTCCCTACTACCCGCTGCCCCGGCAGGTTGACCTCTTCATGGTTGCCGACCGGCCCCACCTCGGCGCGCTCTTGGAGTGGATGGCACCCGACAGCCGCGACGACCTGCTTCGCGATCTCAACCCCGAGTTCGTCGAGGAGATCCTGCCGCTGGTCGCCAAGGCCGAACGGCACGACATCCGGATGCTGCTCTCCTGCCCGGAGGGTTCCGCCGGGTCGATGATGACGACGGAATACGCCTCGCTCCCGGCCGAGATCACGGCGGGCGAGGCGATCGCCCGGCTCCGCTCTCAGGCCCCCAACAGCGAATCGATCTACTACATCTACGTGCTCGACGCGGAGCGGAGGCTGCT
>CAJBSQ010000440.1 GCA_903958265.1 uncultured Planctomycetaceae bacterium | reverse complement strand
GCGTATTCTTCGACGGTCTCCTCGCGGGCGCTGGTGCCAAAGAAGGAGTACATCACCGGCACCAGGATCAGCACGAGCAGCGTCGTCATCGCCAGCCCGAATGCCAGCGCCGTGGCCATCGGAATCAGGAACTGGGCCTGGAAACTCTTCTCCAGGAGCAGCGGCAAGAGCCCGCCGATCGTCGTGATGCTCGTGAGCATCACCGGCCGAAACCGCAGGCAGCCGGCCTCGCGGAGCGCCGCCCGGAGCGGATGCCCCTCCCGCACGCGGAGGTTGATGAAGTCGATCAGGCAGATCGAGTCGTTGACGACCACGCCCGCCAAGGCGACGAGCCCGAACATGCTGAACAGCGTCAGCGGCATGCCCATGATCGCGTGCCCGAACACGGCCCCGGCGATCCCGAACGGAATCGCCGCCAGGATCAGGAACGGCTGGAAGTACGACTTGAACTCCATGGTGAGCAGCACGAACATCGCGAACAGGGCGACCACGAAGCCCACGCCGAGGCTCTCGAGCGACTCGTTGGTCTGCTCCTGCTGCCCCTCCCAACGGACGCGGACGAGCGGGTACTCCGCCGTGAGGGTGGGCATCAGCCGCGCTTCCATGTCGCTCGTGACCTGAGAACTCGTCAGCGAGCTCTTGGCCACATCGATGTCGGCCGTGACCGTGATCGACCGCTTCTGCCCCAGCCGGTTGATCTCCGAGAAGCCCCGCTGCACGGAGACGTCAGCCAGTTCGCCGATCGGCCGCTTCACCCCGTCGGGACTCGTCACTCGGATGTCGTCGAGCGTCGCCAGCGTCCGCCGCTCGTCCTGCGGATAGCGAACCATGAGCTTCACCTCATGGCGGCCGCGCTGCAGCCGCATCACCTCCTCGCCGTAGAAGCTCGCCCGGATCGTGCCCGCGAGCTCCGCCAGCGACACGCCCATCGCCTCCGCCTTGGGCTTCACCTTGATCTGGTACTCCCACTTGCCCGGCCGCGAGTCGTCGTCGATGTCGATCACGCCCGGATACTGGGCGAGCCACTCCTTGCACTTCTCGACGGCCCCCTCGAGTTGCCGCACCGCCAGCGGATCCGCGGCCGACAGCAGTTTGAACTCGATCGTTTTGCCGCCCGGTCCCATGCTCTCCGTGCCGAAGATCAGCGACTCGCTGCCCGTGAAGTCGCCGGCCAACTGCCGCCATTCGCTGATGAACTGCTCGCTCGTGACGTCGCGAAACTCGCCCTCGACCAGTTCCACCGCCACGGCGCCGACGTGGCTGCCGCTCATCCGGGCATTGGGGCCGATCTCCCCCTGGGCCGCCACCTGCCCCACGGCCCGGTGCACGAGTTCCATGATCGGCTCGCCGGCAGGCGACAGCCTGCGAGTGACCTCGAAGGCGGCCCGCTCGAGCCTGCCGGTGGCCTCCTCGGTCACGCTCGCCGGCGTGCCGTCGGGAAACACCACCTTCGCCAGCAGCCGATTCGCGTCGATCTTGGGAAACAGCTGGAAGGGCGTGATGCCGCTGCGGACGATGCCGAGCGCCGCCAGCAGGATGCAACCCGCCAATGCCAGCACCGACAGCCGGTTGTCGAGGGCCAGTTCGAGCGTCGGCGCATAGACACGCTTCACGAACCATTTCAGGCCGCGGTCACAACTGCGTTGGAGCATGCCGACGGCCGGAAGCAAGAGCCGCAGCGGATACAGCACGATGCCGAAGATCGTGAATACGAGGTTTTTCTCGTGCGCGAGGTGCCCCGGCAGGATGAGCGTCGACTCCGCGAGCGAGACAAGCAACGTCGTAATGAAGGCGAATGGCATCACGGCGATGAACTTGCCCATCACGCCCGACACGAAGCAGAGCGGCAGAAAGGTGATCACGGTGGTGAGCACGCTGGAGATCACGCTGGGCACCACCTCGACCGTGCCGTCGATCGCCGCGGCCGTGAGGCTCTTGCCCATTCGCCGGTGCCGGTCGACGTTGTCGCTGACCACGATCGCGTCATCGACGACGATACCGATCGCCATCAGGAAGGCGAACATCGAGAGCATGTTGAGCGTCTGATCGGTGCCGTACATCAGCGCGCCCGTGCCGAGCATCGAGAACGGGATCCCCATCGCCACCCAGAAGGCGATCTTGAGGTCGAGAAAGAGGGCCAGCATCACGAACACGATCACGAGCCCCTGGAGCCCGTTCTCGATCAGCATCTGCAGCCGATCCTGGACGTCGAT
>CAJBSQ010000439.1 GCA_903958265.1 uncultured Planctomycetaceae bacterium | reverse complement strand
AGCCGTTCGGCCGCATCGCCGAGCCCGTGGATGACGAGCCCCTCCTCGAGAATCTGCCGCACCGTCATTCGCGGATTGAGCGAGCCGTACGGATCCTGAAAGACGATCTGCATCCGGCGGCGTCGTTTTCGCAGCGCGTCGCCCCGCAGCCGGCGAACGTCCTCGCCGCCGATCGAGACGTGGCCGCTGGTGGGCTCGACGAGCCTGAGAATACTGCGGGCCACGGTGGTCTTTCCGCAGCCGCTCTCGCCGACGAGCCCGAGGGTGCGGCCCCGCGGGATCGTGAAGCTCACGCCATCCACGGCCCGCACCGCCCCCACCTGCCGGCGCACCAGTCCACGGCGGATCGGGAAGTGCGTCTTCAGGTCGGTGACGCGGACGAGCGGTTCGAGAAGAGGAGTCGGTTCGGGATGCGGAGTCGCTTCGGGATGCGGAGTCACGTTGCCACCTCCACGGCCCGGGGCACGCCCAGGTCGCCCGCATAGTGGCACCGCACGAAGTGCCCAGGCTCGATCTCCCGCAGCGGCGGCACGACCGCGGCGCAGGCGGGTCCGGCCGCGTCGGACGTCAGGCGGGCGTATCCGCAGCGGGGATGGAAGCGGCAGCCCGAGGGAAACTGCTGCGGTGGCGGCACCATGCCGGGAATCGTCCGCAGCGGCGGCCGGCTCCCCGTCCCGCCGGCCGTCGCGGGCACGGCGTCGAGATCGGGCCGGGCCGCGAGCAGGCCGATCGTGTAGGGATGCAGCGGCCGCCGGAAGAGCATCTCGGCGGGCGCCTGCTCGACGATCCGCCCCGCGTACATCACCGCCACGTCGTCGCAGGTCTCGGCGACCACGCCGAGGTCGTGAGTGATCAGCAGGATCGCGGTGCCAAGGCGTCGGCGAAGGTCGGCGAGCAGGTCGAGGATCTGCGCCTGGATCGTCACGTCGAGGGCGGTCGTCGGCTCGTCGGCGATCACGAGATCGGGCTCACAGGCCAGCGCCATCGCGATCATCACCCGCTGCCGCATGCCGCCGGAGAGCTGGTGGGGATACTCGTCGAGCCGCCGTTCGGGATCCGCCAGCCGCACGAGCCTGAGCATTTCGAGCGCTCGGGCCCGCGCTGCCTCCCGGGAACAGCCCTTGTGCAGCAGCACCGCCTCCGCCACCTGATCGCCGACGGGAAACACGGGGTTCAGGCTGGTCATCGGCTCCTGGAAGATCATGCCGATCCGGCCGCCGCGGACCTTTCTCAGCCGCGGCTCCGGCAGCGAGACCAGGTCGACCGGGCCGGCGGGCGAGTCGAGCAGGATCGAACCTGATTCGATCACGCCCGGCGCCGCGACCAGCCGGAGGATCGACATCGCCGTCACGCTCTTGCCGCAGCCGCTCTCGCCGACGAGCCCGAGCGTGCGGCCCGGCTCGATGGCCAGCGACACGCCGTCGACCGCCGGCACGCGGCCGGTGGGAGTGTGGAATGCGGTCACGAGATTCCGGATGTCGAGGAGCGGCATCGCTTACTTCCGCGCCTCCCGCAGCCGGGGGTCGGTCGATTCCTGGAGGCCCTCACCGATCAGGTTGTAGGCGAGCACCGTGAGAAAGATCGCGGCTCCGGGGAAGACCACCAGCCACCACATGCCGAGGTTCGAACGGGCGCCGTTGAGGACCGAACCCCAGCTGGCCGACGGCGGTGGCGGGCCGAAGCCCAGGAAGGAAAGCCCACTCTCGGTGAGGATCGCCGAGGCGATGCCGAACGTGATCGGCACCAGGATCGGGGCCAGGGCGTTGGGGAGCACGTGTCGCAGCATGATTCGCAGCGGACCGGCACCGGCGGCGCGGGCGGCGGTGACGTACTCGCTCGACTTCAGGCGGAGGAACTCGCCGCGGGTGAGCCGGGCGATGCCCGTCCAGCCGGTGAAGCCGATGATCGCCATCGTGTGCCAGATCGTCGGCTTCTCGATGATCGCCACGATCGAAAGGATCAGGACCAGCGTGGGCACGCACATCACGATCTCGGTGACGCGGCTGGTGAGCATGTCGATCCAGCCGCCGAAGTAGCCCCCCACGGCGCCCACCACGACGCCGATCGTGCCGGCGATGCCCATCGACACGAAGCCCACCAGCAGCGCTATGGTCGTGCCGTGCACCATCTTTGCGAGCACGTCGACTCCCGCCTGATCGGTGCCGAAGAGATTGTTCCAGCTGGGCCGCCCCTGATCCATCGCCGGGTTCTCCGGCCGGCCGGGCCACTCGTCGTTCCGCACGCTGCGGTAGGGATCCTGAAAGAACAGCGGCCAGAGTGCCCAGCTGTCGGGATCCTTCGCGGCGAGGTTCCGGGGATACGTGCCGCGGAACTTATCCTTCGTGAAGATCGCGGGCTCGAGGCGGCGGTCGAAGTACCCCAGGCAAGGGGCATAGAGCCGCCCCTTGTAGCGGCAGAGCACCGGCTTCGTGCCGGCGATCGCAGGGGCGAACGCGGCCACCACGACGAGAAAGCCCACAAATCCGAGGCCGCCGACCGCCAGCGGCCGGCAGTGGTAGCGGCGCCATGCCTCCGCCCAAAAGCCATGCGAACGCTCCATCAGTCCACGCTCACCCGGGGGTCGATGAGGCAGTAGAGCAGGTCGGCGAGCAACTGCCCGAGGAGCGTGAGCACGCTAAACATCAGCGTCAGCCCCATGATCGTCGGATAGTCGCGCTCGCGAATGCTCTCGAAGAACAGTCGGCCCATTCCGGGCCAGGTGAAAATCTGCTCGATGATGATCGAGCCGCCGATCAGCGACGGGAGCGAGAGCCCCAACAGCGTGACCAGCGGGATCAGCGTGTTGCGGAAGGCGTGGTGGAAGAGCACCCGCCACGGGCCCGCCCCCTTGGCTCGCGCCGTGCGGATGTAGTCCTGGCGAACCGCCTCCTCCATGTTCGCCCGGATGAAGCGGATGTCGTAGGCGAGGCTCACGTAGGTCTGGCAGATGACCGGCAGGACCATGTGCCGCGCCACGTCGAGGATCCGCCCACCGAGCGGCGCGTCCGGCGGCAGGTCGGTCATGCCAAACAGCGGCAGTTCCCAGGCCGTGCCCCGCGACCAGACGGCGAACACGACCTGCAGAAACAGGGCGGCGACGAACGTGGGAAAGGAATAGAGAGCGTAGAGCATGAGGCTCACGATCCGCTCGTCGGGGCGGCCGCTCCGGGCGGAGGCATACAGCCCGAGCGGCACCGCTGCGAGCCAGATCAGGAGAAACGCGGTGCCCGAGATCAGCAGCGTGGGCCCGAGGCGTTCGCCGATCAGCGTGGTCACGGGCTGCTTCCGGGTGATCGACCGTCCCAGGTCACCGCGGAGCAGATTCCCCGCCCACTGGAGGTAGCCCTCGGGCCAGGACTGGTCGAGGCCGTAGGCCCGCTGCATGCGGGCGTAGTCTTCGGCGGTGATCCGTCGGCTCGGATCCTCTCCAAGCTGGGCCGTGAGCGGGTTGCCGGGCATGTTACGGGCGAGTCCGTAGACGACCACCGTGATCGCCACGAGCGTCACGCAGCCGAGCAGAAGCCGCCGGAGCAGGTAGGTCGCCATCGATCACTCGGCCCGCGGCTTCCACAGGCTCCCGGCCCCGGGTGAATAGTGGTAGGGGCCCCGCGGGCTGAACACGTAGCCCCGCAGCTGCTTCGAGAAGCCGTAGAAGCTGTTCCGCCAGAAGAGCCAGGTGTAGGGCTGGTCCTCGTAGAGCATCTCCTGGATCCGGGCATACTTCTCGGCCCGCCGTCCGCGGTCGAGTTCGCGGCGGCCCTCGGTGAACAGGCGGTCGACCTCGGGATTGGAGTAGCCGCAGTAGTTCCGCATCTCACCGGTCTTCCAGATGTTCTCGGAGCTGTCGGGGTCGGTGCCGGAGCCCCAGCCGGAGAAGCAGGCCTGGAAGCTCTTTTTCTGCATCATCTCCTGGAGCGTGGTGACCTCCACCGGCCGCACATTGGCGATCACTCCGATCTGCTCCAGGTTTTCCTTGAGCAGCGTGCAGACGGCAATCCGAAACGGCTGCTGGTTGACCAGCACAGTGAACTCGAATGGCACGAGCCTGCCGTCGATCTCCTTGTCGCGGATGCCGTCGTTGTCGTGGT
>CAJBSQ010000438.1 GCA_903958265.1 uncultured Planctomycetaceae bacterium | reverse complement strand
GCCCGTCGCGGCCCGCCCGGCCCGTCTCCTGCTGGTGGGCCTCCAGGCTCTTGGGAAGCGACGTGTGGAGCACCAGCCGCACGTCGGAACGGTCGATCCCCATGCCAAAGGCAACGGTGGCCACCACGACGTCGATCGTCTCGCGAGCGAAGGCTTCCTGGGTGCGGTGCCGCTCCTTGGCGTTGAGGCCGGCGTGGTAGGGCCGGGCGAGGAGACCCTCGGCCACGAGCCGGGCGGCCAGCTGATCCGTCTCCTTCCGCGAGATGCAGTAGACGATCGAGGCCTCGCCCCGGTGGCGGCCGAGGATCGTGAGCGTCTGCGCAACCCGGTCGGTCCGCGGCACCACCCGATAGACCAGATTCGGTCGATCGAACGTGCCCACCAGCAGGGCCGGATCCCGCAGGTTGAGCTGCCGGGCGATGTCGTCGCGAACCCGTGGCGTGGCAGTGGCCGTGAAGGCATGGATGCTCGCTGTGGGAAAGTGGTCGCGAAGCACCGACATCTGCCGGTACTCCGGCCGGAAGTCGTGCCCCCACTGGCTGATGCAGTGGGCCTCGTCCACGGCGAACCGCTTCACGCCCACGCGGGCCAACAGGTCGATCAGTCCCGAGTTCACCAGCCGCTCGGGGGCGGTGAACAAGAGCCGTAGTTCGCCCGCCGCGAGGCGGTCGCGGACCGCCGCCCGTTCCTCTGGCGACATGCCGCCGTGGATCGCCGCCGCCGGATAGCCGATCGCCTCGAGGGCGTCGACCTGATCCTTCATCAGGGCGACCAGTGGCGAGATCACCACGTCGGTCGACTCGCTCACCAGCGGCGGCAGTTGGTAGCAGAGGCTCTTGCCGCCGCCGGTCGGCATCACGACGAGAGAGTCGCGGCCGGCGAGCGCCGCGCGAATGGCATCGGCTTGAAGGGGGCGCAGCCGGTCAAAACCCCACCAGCGGCTGAGCACGTCGGTGATCTGGGCGTCACCGACGATCGTCGCGTCGGCTCCTGCATCATCCCGCACGTCGGTACCTTCCTTGGACAGAATGGGCGCCAGGATAGCAGACTGCCCCACGGGCCCTGCGGTCCGGCACACAGGGCAGGGGAGGGAGAGGGCCCGGGGGGACAGGCAGGACAGCCGCCCTCCAGAGCGACCCCGAGTGACGCGGAGTACCGGCTCGGGGGCGGCAAAAGTCGCCGCTGCGCGGTCCTTCGGATTGTCGCCGGGCGAGGATACGCCCCAGGCTCCGCGAGCGTTCGCCGACCCCCTTCGCCTACCCGCCCTCGCTTCTGCAGACAGCGATACACGTCCTCCATCATCCGGAAACCCGGCTTGCGTTCCTCGCGGACGGCTGAGAGAGTCCCGGCCCATATGTTTCAAACCGTGCGTCCTCCATCCGCCGCAGGGGTGAGGCGAAGCCGCCGCGTCTGGCCCTTCGGGATTGCCAGCGCGATCGCGTGCTTCGTCGCGATCACGGTCTCCGCCGAGGAGCCGGCAGGGCTCTACCTGCCGACCACGGAGGGTGGCCCGGCGCTCTGGCGGCGGACGCTCGCCGCGGTCTCGGCGGAGTGGCCCGTCAATCGGGTGGTGGAACCCGATTTCGTGTCAGGCCGCGAGGGGGCGATCGAATCGGCGTGGGTCGAACCGGCGGGCGGGCTGCTTCAGTCGTGGCCGCCGAAGCGGCAGCGGGTGCTCGTCCGGGTGGTGCCGGCCACCGGGGGGGCGTGGATCGATGCGGCGGTGCAGACCCAAACGCTCTCGGGCGCGGCTGCCGATGGATCGGGCATCGAACTCGTGGGTGGCTGGCAGACTGACGCGGATCGTGAAAACGTCAACGTGCACCTCGCAGCCCAACTGGCGCCAGCGGCCGAACCGGTATTCGCACTTCCGCCGCTCGACCGCGAGGAACTCCTCGCCCCGTCACCACCAGAACTGCCCTGGTCGCGGAGCAGTTTTCCGCGGCTGTCGCGGGCGGGTCACAAGATCGCGGAGGACTATCGCAACTTCTACGCCTGCGACAGCCTCGTCTGCCTGTCGGCAGCGTTCGGCGCGGGAGCGCTGATGGCGAACACCGGCTTTGACGACACGATGCAGGCGGCCTGGCAGCGGGGCGTGGAGCCGTCGGGCGTGGGAACCTTCTTCTCCGGCTGCAAAGACATCGGCGAGGGCCGCTACGTGCTGCCGATCATCGGCGCGGCCGCCGCCACCGGGCTCGTCTTCGAGGGCAATCCGTTTGGCGACGTAGTGGGAGAATGGGGCTCCCGTTCGCTGCGAATGTTTGTCGTGGGGGCGCCGCCCGTCTACGTCCTCCAGATGGCGACCGGGGCCTCGCGGCCTTCGGAAGACTCGGGAAGCCAGTGGCACTTCTGGAACGACAACAACGGCGTCAGCGGGCATGCGTTTGTCGGGGCGCTGCCGTTTTTGGCCGCCGCCGACATGGTGGAGAGCCCGCTGCTCAAGGGCACGCTCTACGTCTGCTCGACATTTGTGGGCTTCTCGCGGATGACCGACGACGCCCACTACCCGTCGCAGATCTTCCTGGGCTGGTATCTCGCCTGGGCGAGTTCCCGGGCAGTCAGTACGACCGAAACGCACTTCGCAGGCATGGAGGTCCGCGTGGTTCCGCTGCCGATCGCCGACATGGGCGGCCTAGCCGTCGAAGGCCGCTGGTGAGACCGGCTGCTCGGGCTGCTCGGACGAGCCCGCACGTCGGCCGCGGGCGAGGGCCGCGGTGACGGCGATGGCCGCGAGGCTTGCCGCGGCCAAGGAAGGCTCCGGAACGGCAGACCAGGAGACCGCGTAGTCCTGCGGAAACGTAGCCGATCCCCACACGTCGCCGATGCTGGTGTCGAACGTGTTAGCTGGGTACTCGACCCGTAGCCCGTAGCGGCCAGAGCGAGACAACGCAAACGATAGGTGCTCCACGGTGTTGTAGAGGCTCTCGGAACGTGCCACGAGCGTGGTGAAGGCATTGCTGCCGTCGAGTTCCCAGATCGAGAGGTTCAGGTTGGCCTGGGCGACATCGGCGTAGTCGTTGGT
>CAJBSQ010000437.1 GCA_903958265.1 uncultured Planctomycetaceae bacterium | reverse complement strand
TTCATCGCCGACCTCGTTTTCGATCGCAGCCGGATTCGTCTGGGCCCGGACCGTCAGGCGCTCGTCGCAGGCCGGCTCGGGCAGAGGCTGCGAACGCTCGGCCTGGGGAGTTTCGAGGATTATTGCCGGCTGCTCGGGTCGCCGACGGGGGAGGACGAGGTCGGCGCCCTGATCGATCTGATCTCCACGAACCACACCCACTTTTTCCGCGAATCCGCCCACTACGACATTCTCGCCCGCCACGTGCTTCCCGAGCTGGTCGAGCGCCGGCGCATGGCCTCGCGGCCGCTGCAGATCTGGAGCGCCGCGGCCTCGTCGGGCGAGGAGCCCTATTCGCTCGCCATCGTGCTGGCGGAGTTCTGTCGAAACCAGCCCACGCTGACCTGGCAGATCCACGCGTCGGACATCTCCCAGAGGATGCTGGAACGATGCCGCGTCGGCATCTACGAGGCCGACAAGGTCAACCTGCCAGAGCAGCAGCTGCTGAGCCGCTACTTCCAGCGGGGTTTCGGCGAGCGGGAGGGCTTTTACCGCGTCAAGCCGGAACTCCGCCGCCACGTGGCCGTGGAGCACGTGAACCTCTTTCAGCCCTCCTATCCGCTGCCCGACGGGCAGGACGTGATCTTCTGCCGAAACGTGATGATCTATTTCGATGCCGACTCCCGCAAGGAACTCATCGACCGCCTCGCCGCGGTGCTGGCGCCGGGGGGCTACCTCTTCGTGGGGCATGCCGAAAGCCTGATGGGCATGCGACACGGCCTCCGCTCGGTCTGGCCGAGCGTCTACAAGCGTCCTGAGTAACGCCGTTTTCAGCCACCCATGACTTCCACAGCCTCTCGCAGACTCCGTGTTCTCGTCGTGGACGATTCCGCACTCGTGCGGAAGGCGATCACCGACGCCCTCTCTCAGGATCCCGAGATCGAGGTCGTCGGTTCCGCCTGCGATCCATACGTAGCCCGGGAGAAAATCCTGCGTCTCGATCCCGATCTGCTCACGCTCGATCTGGAGATGCCCCGCATGGACGGGCTCACCTTCCTGCGGATCCTGATGCAGCATCATCCGTTGCCCGTGGTGGTGGTGAGTTCGCTCACCCAGGCCGGTTCGCAGGCCGCATTCGACGCCATGGAGGCCGGGGCGGTCGATGTGCTTGCCAAGCCGGATGGCACGATGTCGATCGGATCGCTCGGAGCGAAGCTGGCCTACCACGTGAAGGCCGCGGCCGCGTCGAGCCGCTTTCAGCAGCCGAGACCCTTCGGACGGTCCGCCGACTCGCTGCCCATGGACGCTCAGCCGGCCCCCGCGGGATCGCGGGAAGAGCCACCGAGGGGCCAGCGGCCGGCGGCATCGGCGGCATCGGCGGTATCTGCGGCCAGGCTCCGCCTGCCGGGCGTCGGCCGGGTCGATCCGAGGCAGCTCGTTGTCATCGGCGCGTCGACGGGGGGCGTCGAGGCGTTGCGGACCGTGCTCCCCCAGCTGCCGGCCGACATGCCGCCGATCGCCGTCGTGCAGCACATCTCCGCCTACTTTTCGAACGTGGTCGCCAAGCGGCTCGACTCGCTCTGCGATTTCATGGTCCGTGAGGCGGAGGACGGGATGGTGCTCGAACGCGGAACATGCGTGGTGGCTCCCGGCGACCACCACCTGGCCGTCGTGTGGCATGGAGACGCCTATCGGGCACGGCTCCTCAAAAGCCCTCCGATCCATCACTGCCGGCCGGCCGTGGACGTGCTCTTCCGCTCCGCGGCCGAAGTCGCCGGGCCGCGGGTGGTCAGCGCTCTGCTGACCGGCATGGGGAGCGACGGCGCGCTCGGCACACAGGCCATTCGTGCTGCCGGAGGAGCGACGATCGCCGAGGACGAGAAAACCTGCGTGGTCTACGGCATGCCACGGGCCGCGATCGAACTCGGCGTGGTCGACCGCGTGGTGCCGCTGCCGGTGGTGGCCGAAGCCATCCGCGACGCGGTCGTCTCGGCCAGGATGAAATGATGGACGGCCGGGGAGGCCGGCCGCCGCGTCCCGATTCGGCAAGCTATGATCGAAAGGCAAACCCTGCCGTGGCCGCAGATGGGCCGTGTGAACGTATTCCTCGAGGACAGTTCGCGTGATGAGTCTCTTCGAACACCTGCCAATCTCCCGCCGCCTGCTGCTGATCAGCCTGGCGTATACGCTGCCGATTGCCGTGCTGCTGTATTTCGTAGTGGACGGCATCAATCGGGACATCCGCTTCTCCGAGCTCGAGAAGATCGGCAACGCCTACCAGCGGCCCCTTGCCGCACTCCTCGAGCACGTTCCGCAGCATGCGCTCGCCATCGCCCGGACCTCGGCTTCCGCTGGTCAGGCCGACATGCTTCCTGCCGCCCGTCGTGCCGAAATCGACCGCGCCTTCGCCGCGCTCCAGGCGGTTGATGCCGTGCATGCCAGCGACCTGCAGTTCACTACCGAGGGGCTGGCGATGCGGAATCGGGCGGGGATCGATCCCGCCACCGTGCAGCGGGAGTGGGAGGTTCTCAAGCAGGCAGATGCCTCCGCGCCGGCAACCGCTGCGGCCCATGCCAGCCTGCTCGAGCGGATCCTGCAGATGATCAAGCATGCTGGCGACACCTCCAACCTGATTCTCGACCCCGATCTCGACAGCTATTACCTGATGGACGTCACCCTGCTGGCGCTCCCGGAGACGCAGCGGCGTTACGCCGAAGCCCTGACGGTGTTCGACCGATTGAGTCGACAGGCCTCCATTGAAGTCGGTGACCGCGTCACGCTCGCGGTGCTGGCCTCGCAGTTCTCCGCTGACCTTGCCCGGATCGTGGCGGACGTCGACACCGCCCGGGTCGAAGACCCAAACTTCTACGGAGCCGATGAAAATCTCCAGGCCGGCCTGCAGCCGGGAATCGATCGCTACGCCGCGGCCGTGGGGCCGATGCTCCAGGTGGTGGCGGAGGCCGGGCGGGGCGAGACGCCCATCGACATCCGCTCCCTCGTGGGGCCGACCGAATCGGCCCGCACCGCCAGCTTTGCGTTCTGGCGAGACAGCGTGGACTGGCTCGACGGCCTGCTTGACCGTCGGCTGGCCTACTACCGGCGGCTCCGAGCGGGAGCGCTTTCCCTGGCCGCGCTGGCATGGATCGCAGCCGCGGGCCTGGTGGCGGCGATCAGCCGCAGCATCGCCGTCCCGCTCCGCCGCATCGTGGGCACGCTGGGCGCCGCGTCTGATCAGGTCGCCCTCGGCGTGGAGGAGATCTCCCGCAGCAACGAATCGCTCGCGTCGAGCACCCAGGAGCAGGCGGCGTCGCTCGAGGAAGCGGCGAGTTCCGTCGGCTTGATCACCGACATGACGCGGCAGAATGCCGCCGATGCCAACCATGCCAATACCCGCAGCGTCTCGGCGGCGACCTTGGCCACCGACAGCAAGCCGTCGATGTCGCGGATGTCGGCGGCGATGGAGGCCATCAAGGCGTCCACCGACAAGACGACCGCCGTGGTCAAGTCGATCGCTGAAATCGCCTTTCAGACCAACCTGCTCGCGCTCAACGCGGCCGTGGAGGCCGCCCGCGCCGGTGCCGCGGGCCAGGGGTTCGCGGTGGTGGCCGAGGAGGTCCGGAGCCTCGCCAAGCGGTCGGCCGAGTCGGCTCGAAACACGACCGATCTCATCGATCAAGTGAGGGCCAGCACCCGCAACGGGGTGGCCGTGGTCGAGGACGTCGCCGGAACGCTCGACAGGATTACCGAGAGCGCCCAGGGCGCTGCCGCACTGATCGCCGGTGTGGCGACGTCCAATGCCCGCCAGGCCGAAGGGATCAGCCAGCTGGGGCTCGCCGTGGAGCAGATGAACACGGTCACGCAGTCGAATGCAGCCAATGCCGTGCAGACCGCGGCGGCCAGCTCCGAGATCACTGCTCAGGCCCGGGAGCTTTTCGACCTGGCTGAACAACTCAGGGGTATGGTCGAGGGCCGTGGCCGGGCGCTGGCCGTGACGCCGTCGCCGGCACGGGGTCGACGGCCGATTGCGAGGATGAGGTAGCCGTAGGTATCTTCTCCCGCTGCGGTCTGGGAGGTTGGCTGCCTCCGCGGATTCTGCCCGTAGCGGCATCGCGGGCGAGCGGCGCTCATCACACGAAGAGAGGGATCTCGACATGTCGCGATTCACGGCCTTTATGCGGAGGCTGGTTCCGCCCAAGCCGGCACAGATCACCCGCGACGGCCACGTTGTCAGTCTCGTCCATGCCTATTACGGTCCGCTCAGAGTGCTGGCGGAAGACACCGCAATTTCGCAGCACATGTGCGACGCTGTTTCCGTGTGGGAGGCTGACATCGTGAGAGTGTTCGCCCGGGAGTTTCAGCCCGGCCGCAACGTCATCGATGCCGGTGCGAACCTGGGCCTGCATACGATCGCGCTGGCGAAACTTGCCACGCGAGGTGAGAGAATCTATGCGTTCGAGCCGCATCCCGAGATCCTCCCGCTCACGCGCTTCAACTGCGGCGAACATCCAAAC
>CAJBSQ010000436.1 GCA_903958265.1 uncultured Planctomycetaceae bacterium | reverse complement strand
GGGTGACGACGAGCGGCGGCGTCTGCCGCCGGGCCTTCGGCGACGGCGACACCACCGCGGTGGCCGGCGGGGCCGCGACCTTCGGCTTCGGCTTGTAGCCAGGATCGGCGGCGGCATCGACGACGTTCGTCGCCGCCTGCTTCAGTTCCGTGCCGAAGGATACGGCGTCTTTCCAGCTCGGCGGCGAGGTCGGCCGCTTGGCGGGCGACGTGGCCGGTTCACTGGCCGACGACCGAGCCGGTGCCTTGACACTGGTCGGCGTGGCGGGCCGCGGCGCCGCGGACTCCCGGCGTTTTGCGGCCAGCCGGTCGGCCTCCTCCTGGGAAGGCGGCTGGGGCAGCGCGATGAAATCCGGCGTCGGCTCGACCTTCTTCAACAGGCCGTCGAAGAACCGGGCCGCGTTCCCCCGTCCGCGTGAGGGCGGAGCCGCGGATCCAGACCGGTCACTGACGGTTGCCAGGCAGCAGGCCAAGAGCACGATCGGCAGGAGTCGTCCCAGGAGACGGGGGCCGCGACACCCGTCGGAAACGGGGTCGCTCGGCGCCGGCATGGTGGCGTCTTGATGGGGCATCGCGGACATTCGGGGCTGGGAGCACAACTCGTGTGTTCGGGGTATCGTCCACGCCGCGGCGCGGATCGTTGCCACCGTCGACACACGCCCGAGGGTCGGGGCAGATTGCCCCCACGGTCCAGCCGCCCCGGTTTCACAATCACCCCGGCTGACGTCCCCGCGAACTCAGAAGAGCTGCCGAAAGCCTTCCGCGATCGTCCATTCGGCGGTGGACCCGTCCGGATCGGCGGCCCACTCCCGCCACTTGTTGACGTCATCGCCGAGGTCGCGGCCGCTCACCTTCTTGAGCGCGCCGACGGCCCGGTACTGAACCGCAGGGTCGGAGTCTTCCAGCGCCTTGGCCAGCACCGGCACCGCCTCACGATCGCCCAGATCGCCCAGTTCCCGCAGCGCCCGGAGCCGGACGTCGATTTCAGGATCGGCTCGATACCGCACGGCGAGCAGTTCGACCGCCTCCGCTCCCCCCCGCTTTCGCCAGGCGGTGCAAGCCGCCATCCGCACTCGTTCGTCCGGATCCTCGAGCGCTCCCTTGCAGATGGCCGTCGCAGCGGCGGTCTCGAACTCGGCGGCCGTCTCGAGAATCACGCACCGCACGCGGGGATCGTGCTCGTCGAGCATCGCCTTCACGAGACTCTGGGTGAACTCCACCTGATCGGCATGGCTGCCCGCTTTGGCTTTTTTGGCGTCGGCCGCGAGCTGATCGATCCGCTGATCCGCGGTGGCTCCGTACCTACGTTCCTCCGCCAGCGTCTTCTCGCTCGTGGTCATTTTTTTCCACGTTGTGCAGCCCGCCAGGGGCAGGCAGCAGGCCGCCACGACAAGCCACGCGACCGCATGCCACGAACCACCCGTCCAAGGCCTGCTGGCCCATGGCCTGCTGAACCATGACCTCGTGGTTCGCCGTTCGTTCTGGTTCGTGCCGCTCATCTCGACCGGTCTCCGGGGGCGTGGGAGACTAGCGGCGTCAGCCATGGGGGTGAAGGCCAACCCGCCGGATTGCCCTTCCCTCCCGTTCACCGACCTGCTCGCATTCCCACCGGCCTCCTTTCCGGGTTTCGGATGTCGCCAGACATGCCTCTCCTGCCCCGCTTTCGCAGCATCGCGGTCGCCTTGACGGCCTCCGCCGCCCTGGTGGCCGCCGCCGGAGAGCCGGCGCGGCCCATCCGTGAGCGGATCGAACTGCGGGGCGATTCGGTGGCACGCCGTGTCGAGGGCAGCGTGCTCGTCGAGGCCGTCGATGGAGGAGTGCTCCTCGAACTCGCCGACGAGCGGTACGAACTCCTACAGCCCGGGGCGATCGCGTCGCGAAGCCCGCTGGACGACGCGGCTCCCATCGAGACGCCGCAGGAACTCTCGCGGCGGATCCTCGCCGAACTACCAGCCGGTTTCGACGTGCACGTCACTCGTCATTACGTGATCTGCTTCGATACCTCCCGCGACTACGCAAAGTGGTCCGCGGCGCTCTTCGAACGGCTGCACGACGCGTTTGGCAACTTCTGGACGAAGGCCGGGCTCGAAATCAGCGATCCGCCGCGACCGCTGGTCGTGGTGATTTTTGCCGACCGTCGGGCCTACGAGGCCCACGCCGCCCGCGACCTCGGCGGCGCCGCCGATCGGGTCGTCGGCTATTACAACCTGCTCTCCAACCGCGTGACCACGTTCGACCTCACCGGCACCGACGGTCTGCCGCGTCCGGTGGGCCGGCCCCGAGGATCCCCGGCAGTCGAGATCATGACGAGCCCGGCGGCGGCGGGGCTCGTCTCGACGCTCGTGCACGAGGCGACCCACCAGATGGCCTTCAACTGTGGCATGCACCGTCGGCTCGCGCCGGTGCCGCTGTGGGTAAGCGAAGGGATTGCCACCTACTTCGAGACCCCCGACCTCGAGAGCATTCGGGGCTGGCGCGGAATCGGCGCGGTGAACCGTCCGCGACTCGACCACTTCCTCGCCACGCACCGCCCAGGCGACATCGCCTCGATCGTGGCCTCCGACGATCGCTTCCGCGCGGCCGAGGGGCCGCTCGACGCCTACGCTGCGGCCTGGGCGCTCACCAGGCACCTCATTGACACCCGCCGGCGCGAGTTCGTCGAGTACCTGCGACTGCAGGCGGCCAAGCCGCCGTTGGGCGATGACTCTCGCGATCGCCGGCTCAGTGATTTCGAGACGGCCTTCGGCGAGACACCGGCCGCGATCGAGGCGGCCGTCATCAAGGCCATGGCCCGGCTCGCGTCCAGGCCCCGGTGAGTTTCTCTCCCGCCACCTGCACGCGGACTGCGCCGGCTGCGCCCCGTGAAAGCCGCTGGGCGTGAGCCCGGGATCATCGATCCGCCACCCCGCATCGCGGCCG
>CAJBSQ010000435.1 GCA_903958265.1 uncultured Planctomycetaceae bacterium | reverse complement strand
GCTTGACCTCGTCGACACGAATAAGGCCCTCCGCCTCACCTACACCGGCTCGACGATCTTTGGGTCAACCACGATCAACGTCGGCAGTGGCACGACGCAGACGCAGACCCAGGCCGGCTACCCCACGCTCTCCGGCAGCCTGCCGCTCGTGAAGACGGGCGGCGGCACGCTGGAGCTCACTGCCGCCAACACCCTCACCGGCTCCACGAGCGTGCAGCAGGGCACGCTGCAGCTCGCCAACGCCGCGGCGCTGGCCTCGAGCACGATCGTGCCCCTCGCCGGCGGCACCGTGTCGCTCGCGCCCTATCTGCAGACCACGGTGGGCGGCCTCGCACCCAACGCCGGCGGCCTCGTGGACCTGGCGAACGGCCTGGTGACCGTGGCGAGCGGCCTGTCCCCCACCGACCTCGTAACAGCGATCGTGGCCGGCCGTGGCGACGGCTCCTGGACTGGTACGAGCGGCATCACCTCGAGCGTGGCGGCGAGCGATGTGGCCGCGAGCATCCCGCGGGCGGTGGGCTGGCTCGATAACGGCGACGGCTCGGTGACGGCGGCCTACGCGGCGCCCGGCGACACGAACCTCGACTGGTCGATCGACATCCTCGATGTGGCCAACTTCCTGGCACTCGGCAAGTTCGACAGCGGCGAGCCGGCGACATGGCTGGACGGCGATTTCAACTACGACGGCGTGGTGGACGTGCTCGACGCCGCCGACTTCATCGCCACCGGCCTCTACAATCAGGGCATCTATAATGCTCCTCCGGCGGCTCTCGGCGCCGTCGCCGCCGTGCCCGAGCCGTCAAGCATGACCGTCATGGCTCTCGCGGGCCTGGCTGGTGGAGCGGCGGCCGTTGCCCGTCGTCGACAGCGGTGACCAGCTCCGTCTGGGTGACGATCACGCTGGGTGCCATCATCACGGTGGCCACTGGCGCGGTGTGGGCCGGCGACCGCGGCCTCATCGATACCACGCGATCGCCCGAAGCGGTCATGTACATGGCCGATCTCGACGACGTCCGCTGGACGGGCGGACTGCTTGGCGAGCGGTTCGCCGCCTGCCGCACCTCGATGATTCCGTATCTCTGGTCCGTGCTCCGCGATCCCACGGAGAGCCATGCCTGGGACAACTTCCTCATGGCCGCCGGCGAGGGAGAGGGCAGGGGAGATGGCCGGGCGCATGGTCCCCCTTTTAACGACGGTGATTTCCTGAAATGGCTCGAGGCGCTGGTGCAGGCCGAGGCCGTGGCCCCCCCAGACCCTGCATCGTCGCGGCAGTCGTCCGGTGTGCCGGACGTCGATCAGATGATCGCCGTGATCGCAAAGGCCCAGCGGGAGGACGGTTACCTCCACACGCCCACGATCATCCGTCAGCGACGTCGATCCGATCCCGCCCCGGAGTTTGCCGATCGCGAGCACTTCGAGACCTACAACATGGGCCACCTGATGACGACGGCGTGCCTGCATCACCGGGCCACGGGCAAGACCTCGCTTCTCGATTGCGGCCGGAAGGCGGCTGATTACCTCGACACGCTTGCCCGCGAGAAGCCGGAGGAACTCGCCCGCAACGCCATCTGCCCCAGCCACTGCATGGGCGTGGCCGAGCTCTACCGCACCACCCGGGATCCCCGGTATCGGGAACTCGCCAAACGGCTCATCGAGATTCGGTCGCTCGTTCCCCCGGACGTCGGCAGCGACCACAACCAGGATCGAGTCCCGTTTCGCGAGGCGACCGCGGCGGTCGGCCATGCGGTTCGCGCCAACTATCTCTATGCGGGGGTGGCCGATCTCTACGCGGAGGATGGCGACAAGACGCTGCTCGCACCGCTCCTCGCCATCGAGCGAGACGTGTCTTCCCGCAAGCGGTATGTCACGGGCATGACGGGGGCGGTCTACGACGGCGCGTCGCCCGATGGCGTGCCCTCGAAGCAGCATGCCTCGATCAAAACGGTCCATCAGGCCTACGGCCGCGATTACCAGCTCCCGAATCTCACGGCCTACAACGAGACCTGCGCCACCATTGGCTACGGCATGTGGCTGTGGCGGATGCTGTTGCTTACGGGCGAGGCTCGATACGCCGACCTCTTCGAAGAGACGCTCTACAACGGCGTCCTGCCGGGCGTGAGCCTCGACGGCCGCGGCTATTTCTACGTGAACCCGCTCCGGAAGCTGCACGATTTCCGCGTGCCCCTGCGGTGGTCGCGCACCCGCATGGCGACGATCCCGTCGTCGTTCTGCTGCCCTCCCAACGTCGTCCGCACGATCGCCGAGGCGCACAACTACGTCTACACGCTCTCGCCGGAAACCCTGTGGGTTCACCTGTATGCTGCGGGCACGCTCGACACGGAGTGGATCGACGGCGATCGGATTCGGCTGCGGCAGGAGACCGACTACCCCTGGTCTGGCGATGTG
>CAJBSQ010000434.1 GCA_903958265.1 uncultured Planctomycetaceae bacterium | reverse complement strand
GCCGGAGCCGGCGGCGGCTACCATGATTGCCGCTGGCGTGGTTCTTGCGGCTATTCTTCGCCGCTCTCGGATGCGATGCACGTTATGGCACGCCTGGGCGTGACCTTTTCCATCGATCACCACGATGGCCCATTATGGCGAAGCAGGGCAAAGGCACGCGGGATTCAAGCGGGAGCCGTATCAGACGTTCCCGCGTTGACCGCATGCAGCGGCCATGGTGAAGCTCCGCCACACCGCCCCCGCAGGCGGTGCTGCCACCAGCGACACCGGCAGGCCGGTGCGGGGATGCGGAAACACGATCGACGCCGCATGCAACGCGAGTGGCGCCGGGGGATTGGCATCCCGCCCGTAGAGCCTGTCGCCGCTGATCGGGCAGCCAAGCCAGGCCAGGTGCACCCGAAGCTGATGGGATCTGCCGGTGACCGGCTCTAGCTCCACGAGACTCATCCGCCGGGGCGACGGCCCCGCTGAGTCAGCCTCTGCCAGCACCCGCCAGCGGGTCGTGGCCCGGCGGCCGAGGATCGGATCGACCCGCTTCCGCGGCGGCCGGTCGACGTCGTCGGCGAGTGGCAGGTGGATCACGCCCGAGTCGTGGGGCGGCGATCCCTCGACCACCGCCAGATACCGCTTCCCCACGCGGCCCGCCTCGAACGCTCGGCCCAGCAGCCCGCGGACCTCCCGCGACCGAGCGAGCACGAGCAGCCCAGAGGTGTCGCGGTCGAGCCGATGGGCCGCCTCGAGCGGGCCGAATCCCGCCGCGAGCACGGTCGCCACGTCGGGCGGATCGAGGGCCGTCCGCGCTGGCACGCTCGGCATGCCCGAGGGCTTGTCGACGACCACGAGTTCGTCGTCGACCATCACGATGCGGAGGCCTGGCGGTTCGTCCGGCGTCGCGAACGCAGCCACCGCGGGCGTCATAGCAGCCCCAGCAGTGAAGCCCAGCGGCAGAGGATCGCCGTCGGCGGCCCGCCGTCGGCCGCATCAGGGAGCGAGCCGACCGCATGCCCCGCTCGCGACAGTTCCCGGCGGTCGTCGACGAGCCTGCGACCAGGATCGCCAGCGCCGGGGGCGAGCAGGATCCACTTCGCGGCCCCCGGCTGGGCATCGTCGATCACCACCTGCCGGGGCCGCGTGGCGTCGGCCACGGCCACGCCCACGCAGGCCGTGCCCAGCTGCTCGGCAACGAGCCACGCAAAGCCTCCACCCGGGCCGGTGCCAGCGACGGCGATCCGCCCGGTGTCGACCGGCCGCTTGATCGTGAGCGACTGGATCCCGCGGAGCACGCCCGGGAGATCGTCGCGGCTCCACTGCCGCCGATCCGTCGAGCCGGGCAGGATGACGGCGACCCCCGACGCCGCCACGGCCGCCTTCCAGGCCGCTCCCTCCGCCTCCGCAGCCGGCCCGTGCGGCGGGCCGCAGTAGATGAGTACGGGCACGGGTTCGCGGCCGCCGGGAATCACGGCCACCGGCGGGTCGGCGATCTCGGCGGCCTCCAGTCGAACGACGCTCGTGCTGTCGGTTGGGCCCGCGAGCGGATCGACTCCCGACCCGGTGGCGAGCGGACCGCTGTCCGGCACCTCCCCCGGCATGTCTGCGAGGACGACCGTGGCCGAAGATTTCGTGCCATCCTGGTCGAGTCCGATCCGGACCGTCTGCCCCGGCTCCATGCCGGCGAGAAACCCGGCGAGGGCGGCAGCGGAGGGCGACCCCACCGGCGCGATCCCCTGCTCCGGCACCGCGGCGATCGATTCCACGGCCACGCCGGCGACGATGCCCGCCCGGTCCGCTGGGCCGCCCGGCAGCACCCACGCGATCCGTGCGGCGGCATCCTGCACGCCGGCTTCGTGGCCGGGCTTGTCGGCCACCACGACGAGGCCGAGCACGGCTCGCTTCCACGGCGGCAGCGCGGCAACCAGCGTGGCCCGCGTGGCGACCGTCGCCGCCGCGGCATCGTCGCCCGCCCGCTCGACCGTGATGGCGACCTCGTCGCCGGCATGACGCGGTACCAGTCCGTGACGCACGTCGGCGATCCGGCTCACCCGTCGATCGTCGATGGAGACGATGCGATCCCGCGACCGAAGCCCAGCGCGGGCCGCCGGCGATCCCTGGCGAACCGACGCGATCACCGGCTCACCATTGATGGTGTCGCGCGAACGGTAGCTGATGCCAAGAATCCCGGGCACGAGCGACTCGCCGGCCCGGAGCCGCGGCACATCGGGCAGCACGTCTTCGAGCGGCACCGCAAAGCCGATCCCGGAATC
>CAJBSQ010000433.1 GCA_903958265.1 uncultured Planctomycetaceae bacterium | reverse complement strand
GTGGTCGCCTGGGTGGGGAGCGTGGCCTGGTTTGGCGAGCGGACCCGCATGGGGCAGACCTGCTGCAGCGTCGTGGCGATCCTCCTCGCCACCGCCACCGTCCTCGTGCAGGTCAAAGCCGGAGTGGCTCCCGCCGGCGAGGCGCTCGTGGCGGGACTGGTGGTCGGCCTGACCGTGCATGCCATGCTCCTCGGCCACTGGTATCTCAATGCGCCGGGGATGAGCGTGGCGGCCCTGGTGAGGATGATCGACTGGGCCCTGGCCGCCTGGGGTGTGCAACTCGTGCTCTCCCTGGCGGCAGTGGCGGTCGATCCCGGGGCTGTGCGGACGGCCGACGGCACGGCCACGGCCCTGCTCTCCCTCCGCTGGCTGGCGGGCCTGATCGGGCTTCCCATACTCCTCGTCATGAGTCGCAAGACGCTCGACATCCCCAACACGCAGAGCGCTACCGGTATCCTGTACGTTGCCTGTCTCGCCGCCATCCTCGGCGAACTGACGGCCCAACTCCTGCGGGCGACCTGACGCGATGCGCATCACCTACGCCTGTACCGCCTGTGGTTCCACCGTGACGGTGAACGACGCCGAGACAAAGCCATCGCTCGTCTGCTCGCGGTGTGGGGCGGTGACGGAGATGGCCACTGATGCGATCGCAAGGTCCGGCCCCGGCGGGGAGCCGGCGGAGGTCGGGGTCGGCGAGCCGCGGCTGCGGCGGTGCCTGGTCTGCCCCTGCACGGAGCTGTTTGCGCGGAAGGATTTTCCGCAGCGGCTCGGCGTGGGGATCGTCGTGGCAGGGCTCGCAGCCAGCTGCGTCACCTGGGCACAGCGGCTGCTGGTGCCCACCTTCGCAATCCTGTTCGGCACGGCGCTGGTCGACGTGATCCTCTACCTCTTCATGCCCGAGTGCCTCACCTGCTATCGCTGCGGCACCCGCTACCGCGGTGCCGCCGGACCGTTCGAGGGCTTCGACCTGGAGACGCACGAAAAGCATCGGCAGCAGCGGGCCCGCCTCGCCGGGCAGGCCTCGGTCGGCCCGCCTGCATCGCCAACGCCCTGACCCCCGTCGACGAAGGGCCGCATGGATCTCGAGCGGAAGCGAATCGAGGAAGACCTGCGGGGCGTCGTCTCAGGCGACGTGGTCTGCGACGACGTCGGCCGGTCGCTCTACGCCACCGACGGCAGCCTGTTCGAGATCTGGCCGCTCGCGGTGGTGCGGCCGCGGACCGCCGAGGACGTGGCGGCAACGGTCCGCTGGGCGGCCGACCGGGGCGTGCCGGTGCATCCGCGCGGCGCCGGATCGAGCCTCGCCGGCGGGCCGCTCGGCCCCGGGGTCGTGATCGACTGCTCGCGGTTCATGCGCCGGATCGTCGAGACGGCCGCCGACAGCGTGCGGGTGCAGCCGGGTGTGGTGGCCGCCCAGCTCGACGGGCATCTTGCCCGCCGCGGGCGGATCTTCGGCCCCGACCCCGGCAATGCCGTCACGACCACGATCGGCGGGATGATCGGCCGGGATTCGTCGGGCAGCCGCTTCCTCCGGCATGGTGCCGTCCGCGGTCGAATCGTCTCGGCCGAGGTCGTGCTCGCCGACGGGGCGATCGTGGAGCTGTCGCCGCGTGCCGCCGCCGGTGATGACCGGGCGGCCGCGCTCGCCGCAGGGGTGGCCCGGATCCTCGAGGAATTCCGGGGCGTGATCGCCACGTTCCAGCCGCCGTCGCGGGCCACCCACGGCGGCTACCGACTGCACGACCTCGATCACGACGGCCTGATCGATTTGCCGCGACTGCTCTGCGGAGCCGAGGGGACGCTCGGGATCGTGACCGCGGCCACGTTTCAGACGCTGCCCGCCGACGCCGCCACCGCGGTCGGCCTGCTCCTCTTCGATTCCCTCGAGGGCGCGGCGGAAGCGGCGCTGCGACTGCTCCCCCTGCGACCGAGCGCCTGCGACCTCTTTGACCGCCGGCACCTGGCCCTGGCGCGGGGCACGAAGCCGTCGTTCGAGCTGCTGATTCCGCCGGTCGCCGAGGCTGGACTGCTTGTGGAGTTCACCGGCGACGACCCCGCCGACGCGGGCGGGCGTCTCGACGAGGCGATGGGCCTGGCTCATCGGGGCCGCTCGGGATGCATCGACATGCGGCGGGCCGAAGACGCCTTCGACGCGGCGTTCTTCTGGGAACTGTCGCGAAACGTCGTCTCCACGCTCCACGGCGTGCGGGCGGCCATGCGGCCGGTGCCGTTCCTCGAAGACATCGTGGTGCCGCCACCGGCGCTGCCCGACGCGCTGCGGCGGTTTCAGGAGGTGCTCAAGCAGCAGCAGGCGACAGCCATGCTCTTTGGGCATGCCGGGCAGGGGCAGCTCCACCTGCGGCCGCATGCCGACCCGCGGCAGCCGGGCGAGCGGCAGCGACTCGAAGCCCTGGCCGAAGCGATATACGCGGAGGTGGCTCAGATCGGTGGCACGATCGGAGGCGAACAGGGGCTGGGCCTGTCGCGTTCACCATTCTTTCGTCGCCTGTTCCCAGAACTCGCGGACGTGTTTGATCAGATCAAGACGGTCTTCGATCCGGTGGGGCTCCTGAATCCGGGGCGGCTGGCCGCGGCGGCGGGTGCGAGTGCTGCCTTCGAGCTGGCCCCGTTTCGGCGGGGACTCGACCTCCAGACCCGCCCGCTCGCCGACGCAGTCGAGTCGCCACCGCCGGTGAGTCCGCTGCCGGTGCTGACGTGGGCTCGCGAGCGGCTCGCGGTGGAGAGCGACGCCTGCAACGGTTGCGGCAGTTGCCGGAGCCTCGAGGTGGCGACCCGCACCTGCCCGCGGTATCGAGAGAACCCGCGGGAGGAGGCCTCGCCCCGGGCGAAGGCAAACGTGATGGCGGCCGTGCTCTCCGGCGGCATCGACCCAAAGACCCTCTCCTCCGAGGAGGTGCGGCTCGTCGCCGACACCTGCTTCAACTGCCATCAGTGCCGCACCGACTGCGCGGCGGGAGTCGACATCCCCGCGATCGTGATGGAACTGAAGGCCGCCCACCACGCGGCGAACAGCATCGAGATCGATCGCTGGCTCCTCTCCCGCGTCGATACGCTCTCGGCGCTCGCCGGGCGGATCAAGCCGCTGGCCAACTGGGCGATCGCGAATCCGCAGTCGCGGTGGATCCTCGAGAAGACGGTGGGCGTCGCCCGCGGCCGCAAGCTCCCGCCGTTCACGGGCCGCAGGTTCATGAAGTGGGCGGCCCGCCGGGGCATCACGCGGCCGAGCCGCCGCAGTGGCCCGCGGGTGCTCTACTTCCTCGACACCTACGCGCGGTGGCACGACCCGCTGCTGGCCCAGGCCTTCGTCGGCGTGCTCGAGCGGAACGGGATCGGCGTCTTCGTCGACCCGCGGCAGGTGGCCTCGGGCATGCCGTTGGTGGCCGAGGGCGATCTCGACGGGGCCCGCCGGCTCGCCCGGAAAAACATCCGCATCCTGGCGGAGGCGGTGCGGCTCGGCTACCGGATCGTCTGCACGGAGCCCTCGACGGTCACCTGCATCACCCACGACTACCCGTTGCTCCTGGACGACGAGGAACTGCCCCGGGTGGCGGCGGCCACCTGCGACGCCATGACGTTTCTCTGGGAACTCCACCGCGAGGGGCGACTGCGGCTCGACTTCCGCCCGGTGCCATCGCGGCTGCTCTACCACGCGCCCTGCCACTCCAGGATCGGTAGCGCCGCGGCCACGCCCGCCGAGCACCTGCTGCGGCTCATCCCAGGGCTCACGCTCGAGGGGGTCGACCGCGGCTGCTCCGGGATGGCCGGCACGTTCGGGTTGGCCCGCGAGAACTACCGCACGAGCCTCCGCATCGGGCTCGGGCTGGTCTCGGCAATGCGGGCCGGCGGCATCGAGGCGGGTGCTACCGAGTGCAGCGCCTGCCGGATACAAATGGAACAGGGCACGACCAAGCCGGCCGTGCATCCCGTGAAAGTGTTGGCGAAGGCCTACGGCCTGCTCGAGGGCAGGTCGCCGCACGGCCTCGACGGCCTGCTCACGGCCACGAGCGGCCCGCTGACCACCACCTGACCCTCCGCACCACTGAATGCCAACCGATGCACGACGATCCTGACGCGGCCGCACCGGCGACGCTGCGGATCGCCGTGTTTGCGGGCATGGCCGAAATCGTCGGCGGCCGGCACCTCGACCTGCCATGGACCGGCGGCACCGTCGCCGACGTGCGGCGGCTTGTCAGCGCTCGCCATCCGGCCGCCGCCGCGCTGATCGCCCGCAGCGCGGTCGCCGTCGGCAGCGGCTACGTGAACGACGCCACGGTGCTCGCGGCGAGCGACGATGTGGCCATCATCCCGCCCGTGAGCGGAGGCTGAGATGGCGACCACCGACCGCCCCGCGTTGCCGCCCCTGCCCGCCGCCGTCGCCTGCGTTCGCAGCCCGATCGACGCCGCCGCCCTGCTGGCCGCCGTCGGCGACGCGGCCGCTGGCGGCAACGTGCTCTTCGTGGGTACGGCGCGGGGTGTGACCGACGGCGTGGTGACGCGGTCGCTCGCCTACGACGCGCATGAGCCACTCGCCATGGCGGCGCTCGAGTCGCTGCGGCGGCACGCGGTCGAACGGTTCGGACTGGTTGCCTGCATGATCGTCCACCGACTCGGCGCGGTGGCGGCCGGCGAGTCGAGTGTGGCGATCGCTGTCAGCGCGCCGCACCGCCGCGAGGCCTTCGCGGCCGCCGAGTGGCTGATGGATGCGATCAAGCGGGACGTGCCGATCTGGAAGTGCGAGGAGCGGGCCGACGGGGCACGCGAGTGGATCCATCCCCTGGCGGCCCCGCGGCCGGGAGGCGGCGAATGACGGCCGCTCCCCTCGTCGACGGCTTTGGCCGGCGGCATACCGACCTGCGGATCAGCGTGACCGATCGCTGCAACCTGCGGTGCAGCTACTGCATGCCGCTTGATGTCGTCTTCAAGCCGCGTGAGGAGCTTCTCACCGCTGAGGAGATCGCCCGGGTGGCGGGCGTGTTTGCGGGGCTGGGGATCCGCACGATCAGGCTCACCGGTGGCGAACCGCTGATCCGCCGCGATCTACCGGCACTGGTGCGGAGGCTGGTCGCGATTCCCGGGATCGACGAGGTGGCACTCACGACCAACGGCCTGCTGCTCGCCGACCAGGCGGAGCCGCTCCGCGAGGCCGGGCTTGGGCGGCTCAATGTCAGCCTCGACAGCCTCCGCGACGACGGCTTCGAGCAGATCGCCCGGCGGCCGGGGCTCGACCGCGTGCTGGCCGGGCTGGCCGCGGCGAAGCAGGCGGGCTTCACCGGGATCCGGATCAACGCGGTTTCCATCAAGGAGCTCACCGAGAGCGAGATCGTGCCGCTGGCCAGGTTCTGCCGTCGCGAGGGCTTCCACCTCCGGTTCATCGAGTTCATGCCGCTGGATGCCGATCAGGCCTGGGACAGGTCGCAGGTGCTGTCGGGGGCTGACGTGCGGGCAATCCTCGAGCGGGAGATCGGCCCGCTGGTGGCGGACGCCCCGGCCGATGTCGGCCAGCCCGCGGTCGACTACCGCTGGGTGGATGGCGGCGGCGTGGGGTTCATCAACCCCGTCACCAGCCCCTTCTGCGATCGTTGCGACAGGCTGCGGCTGACCGCCGACGGTCAGGTGCGAAACTGCCTGTTCTCAACGGTCGAGTGGGATGCCCGTCGGCTGCTCCGCGAGGGGGGCGACGACGCCGCGATCGTGGCTCTGATCCGCGACTGCGTGGCGGCGAAGCGGCCCGCCCACGGCATCGACACGCCAGCCTTCGAGCGGCCCGCCCGCGCGATGTATCAGATCGGGGGCTGATCATGCACGCCACGACGCCAGGGCGACGCTACCTCGACAACGCGGCCACGACGTGGCCCAAGCCCGACACCGTGCTCGCCGCCTGGGATGCCGCCGCCCGCCAGCTCGGCGCCACCGCGGGCCGCGCCGCCTATCGCGAGGCCGTCGAGGCCGATGCCATCCGCGACCGGGCCCGGTCCGCGGCCGCGCAGCTGCTGGGCGGGGTCGATCCGCAGCGGGTCGCGCTTCCCGCGGGCTGCACGCTCGCCATCAACATGGCGATCCACGGCCTGCTGAAGACGGGCGACCACGTGATCGCCACGGCCGCCGACCACAACGCGACGCTCCGGCCCCTCCACTGGCTCGAGCGTCGGGGGATGATCTCGCTGTCGATCGTGTCGTGCGACAGCGTGGGCCGTGTCGATCCCGCCGCCGTGGCCGCGGCCTGGACGCCGGCAACACGGCTCGTCACGCTCAGCCATGCGTCAAACGTGACCGGGGCCCTGCAAGACGTGGCGGCGATCGCGGCCGTCACGCATGACCGCGGCGGCTGGCTCCTGCTCGACGCGGCGCAGACCCTTGGACAGATTCCATTTTCGCTGGGTGGCTGCGGGGCCGACATCGTGGCGGCCCCGGCGCACAAGTGGCTGCTCGGCACCGGCGGCACGGCCATGCTCTGGTGCCGAGAGGGCGTGGAGCCTGAACCGCTGATCCAGGGAGGCACGGGCTCCGCGAGCGATTCCCTGGAGATGCCCGACGGATTCGTCGGCCGGATGGAGGCGGGCACGCCCGACGTGCCGGCCCTGGCGGCCCTCGCCGCCGCCGCCGCGTGGCTCGAGACCCGCACGGTGGCAGCGGTCGGGCGGGCCTGCCGCGGCCAGGCCGCAGCGCTCGCCGGCGGGCTCCGTGAGATTCCGGGCGTGCGAGTGGTCGCAGCGGAGAACGGCCCGCCGATTGTGAGTTTCACGGTGGAGGGCTATGCTCCCGCGGAAGTCGCCGTGATCGTCGAGCAGGCCGCCGGCGTGCAGGTGCGGGCCGGCCATCACTGTGCCGCTCGAATCCACGATTACCTGGGCACGCAGCAGGGCGGCACGGTGCGGGCGAGCGTGGGGCCGTTCACCGAGGCTGGCGACATCGAGGCGTTGGTGGCGGCGGTGACGGCACTCGTCGGCTGAAGAGTGTTCTGAGCATCCAGCAGTCTGAGGCAAGAGGAGTTCACGATGGCGGGGATCCCGAAAGACGTCTGGTACGCCGGCGGGCTACGATTTCAGTGCACCCAGTGCGGCGACTGCTGTTCCGGGGCGGAAGGCTACGTCTGGGTGAATCAGGCTGAGATCGACGCGATGGCCGCCCGGAAGGGCATGACGACCGCTGACTTCGAGGCCGCGTACGTGAAGCGCGTGGGCATCCGCCGCTCGCTGAAGGAGCGGTCGGGAGGCGACTGCGTGCTGCTCGACGTGACCACGCGGAAGTGCACCGCCTACGAGGATCGCCCCCGGCAGTGCCGCACGTGGCCCTTCTGGGATTCCAACCTCGCGAGCCCGGCGGCCTGGGCCGAGGCTGCGGAAGCCTGCCCGGGCTGCAACAAGGGCGACCTCGTGCCCCTCGAGCGGATCGTCGAGCAGGCCTCGAAGATCCGGGTGTGAGCCCAGCGCCCCAGGGCCCTGACGGCTCCACGGTTCTTCCTGAGTCGGCCGCGGTGTTACAGGATGCCGCCGTGCGTCCGCCACGGCGTCATGTGCGACGGCTGGTCGAGGAACCAGATCCGCTCCCACTCGTCGGTGATGGCCCGGAGGTCTTCCGACGTGTAGATCAGTTGCTGGGCGCGGCGGACGGGATCGCCGGAATACATCGGGATGAGGCAGCCCGTGCTCGTCGCCAGCAGCGCCGCAGCACTCATCAGCCAGACAGCTTTCCTCATCGCATGGTCCTCCTGACCCTCGCTTGAATCATCCCTGATTCGGATCGCAGTGCGGATCGCCCGAGGGTCCGGCCCGTTCATCGCGGCGGATGTACCCGATCGATCGCGGCAGTGCGATAGTGACTCGTGCTCTCTCAGGGGCCGTGTGGCCCGCTCGCTTCCAGGCTTACCCAGTCTCCCTGCTTGCCCAGTCTCCCTGCGTATCCAGTCTCCCCGTCATCCGTGGCGTGGCTGGTCGGGCTCCTCAGGCTCAGTCGTGTGCGTTGGTACGGGAGGGGACGTTTTCTCCTCGGTGGCTTTCCGCCGATCCATTTCCCTGACCCGTGATTCCATCTCCTTACCCGGCTTGAACGTGACCACGCTCTTGGCTTGCACGGTCACCCGCTCTCCCGTTCGAGGATTGCGAGCCACCCGCGTCTCACGACGCTTGATCTGAAAGACCCCGAAATTTCGCAGTTCGATCCTCCCCTCGCGAACGAGCGCCTCGATCAAGGCGTCGAACGTCTTCTGCACCAGGTGCTTGGTGCGGAGTTGGGGAAGGTCGATCTGTTCGGCGATCGTCCGGACAATGTCTTTCTTGGTCACGGCTCAGACGCTCCGACCGCGGAGCCGACCTCTCCGAACGCTGGCTGGAGGGGCCGGAAAACGGTTGATGGAATCGTCGCAAGTCTATGGCTGACAAGCACTAATGTCAACCGGAGGCCCCTATGGCTCGCCCGGCGCACCAGTCCCTGTTCCCTCTAGGTATCGACGGCACAATCGCCAAACTTGACACAACCGGCCGCGTCGCACGAATGACGTCCCAGGGCCACCTCCCGGCGGCCAACCGGGAGGAATGGAGGGTTCGGGCGAGCCTTGGGGCCTCGGGAAAACCCATTACACTCCACCACGGTGCCGCCCTCTTCGTTGGATCCTCCATGCCGCTTCCCGTCGGGCCGTCGTTCCTCCCCGATCTCACGGTGACTCTCGGCCGCCTCCGCCTGCCCAACCCCATCCTCGTGGCATCGGGCACGTTCGGGTACGGCCGGGAGATGGCGGGCCTGGTCGACCTCCGCCGGCTCGGCGGCATCGTTCCCAAGACGATCACACCGCTGCCCCGCAAGGGCAACGTGCCCTGGCGAACGGTCGAGACCGCCTCGGGCCTGCTCAACTCGATCGGCCTCGACAACGACGGCGTCGACGCCTTTCTGGAGAAGCAACTTCCGTGGCTCGTGGGCTGCGGAGCGGCCGTGATCGTGAGCATCGCCGGCGCCGCGTTCGACGACTTCGTCGCCCTCGCGGCGCGGCTCGACGGCGTGCCCGGGATCGCCGCCCTGGAACTCAACGTCTCGTGCCCGAACGTGAGCCATGGCATCGACATGGGCAGCGACCCGGAGATCTGCCGCCGTGTCGTGGCGGGCGTCCGGGGAGCGACATCGCTGCCGGTGCTCGCCAAGCTCACCCCCAACGTCACCGACATCGCGGCGGTGGCCCGCGGCGCCAGCGACGGTGGCGCCGATGCCGTGACCGTGATCAACACCTGCCAGGGCATGGCCGTCGACTGGCGCCGCCGCCGCCCGATGCTCGGCAACGTGATCGGCGGACTGAGCGGGCCGGCGATCAAGCCGATCGCCCTGCGGTGCGTGCACCAGATCCGTCGGGCCGTCGACATTCCCATCATCGGCGTGGGGGGCATCATGACGATCGACGACTGCATGGAGTTTTTCGTGACGGGGGCGTCGGCCGTGCAGGTCGGCACCGCCAGCTTCGCGGAGCCCGTCGCCTCGATGCGGCTCCTCGACGAACTTCCCGCCGCCCTCGCCGCCCTCGACGCTCCCAGCCTGGCCGCCATCGTCGGCAGCCTGCAGCTGCCCGCTCCGACCGGCTCCCCGCCTTCTCCAGCGAGTTCCGTCCATGCCACCTGACGCCCCGCCCGCCGTCGCTGCGGCCCGCACCACCCGCGCCCTCTCCGGCATCCAGCCCACGGGCCGCTTCCACTGGGGCAACTACTTCGGCGCGATCCGGCAGTACATCGACCTCCAGCCCGGCGCCCATCAGGCGGCCGACGAGGCCTACTACTTCATCGCCGACCTGCACGCGCTCACGACCGTCCGCGAGCCGGCCCGACTGCGGTCGCTCGTGCATGCCGCGGCGGTCGACCTCGTGGCCCTCGGCCTCGATCCCGAGCGGGCCGTGCTGTTCGTGCAGTCCGATGTACCCGAGGTGACCGAACTGACGTGGCTGCTGATGACCGTGACCCCGATGGGGCTGCTCGAACGGTGCCACGCCTACAAGGACAAGAAGAACCGCGGCCTGCCGGCCGATGCGGGGCTCTTCACCTATCCCGTCCTGATGGCCGCCGACATCCTGGCGTATGACGCCACCGTCGTGCCGGTGGGCGAAGACCAGGTGCAGCACATCGAGGTGTGCCGCGACCTCGCGGGAGCCTTCAACCATCTCTACGGCGACGTGTTCACGCTCCCCAAGCCACGACTGGTCGTGGAGGGGGCAAAGGTGCCGGGCACCGACGGCCAGAAGATGAGCAAGAGCTACGAGAACACGATCGAGGTCTTCGAGGAGCCGGCCGCCCAAAAGAAGAAGATCATGCGGATCACCACCGATTCGCGGCCGATGGAGGAGCCCAAGGATCCCGAGGGAGACCATCTGTTCGAGCTCTATGCCCTGCTGGCCCCCGAGGCCGACCGGCTGCAGATGGCCGACCTCTACCGCCGCGGTGGCTTCGGTTACGGCGAGGTGAAAAAGGCCCTCGTGGAGGCGGCGGCCACGCACTTCGCCGCCGCCCGCAGCCGCCGCGCCGAACTGGAGGCGGATCCGGGGCGGATCGAGGCGATCCTCGCGGCCGGGGCGGCCAAGGCCCGCACGCGGGCGGGCGATGTGCTCGCGCGGGCGCGGCGGGCCTGCGGCCTGTCGCGCGGCGAGGCGGCGGTGGCCCCGATGGCGGGAGGCCGCCGCGCATGAACGTCCTCGGCATCGGCACCGACATCACCGAAGTGCTCCGGATCGCACAGATGATCGAGCGGCATGGCGAGCTGTTCGTCGACCGGGTCTACACGCCGGCCGAGATCGAGTACTGCCGAGCCCGGAAGATGGCCACGCAGCACTTCGCCGGCCGCTGGGCGGCGAAGGAGGCCGTGCTCAAGGCCCTGGGCACGGGCTGGCGGAGGGGCATCAGCTGGCGGGACATCGAGGTCACCAACGGCACCGGTGGCCGCCCGCAGGCGACGCTCAAGGGGGGCACGCAGGAGATGGCCGACAAGATGGGGATCCGCTGCATCCTCGTGAGCATCTCGCACTGCCGCGCGCATGCCACCGCGTTCGCCGTCGCCCTCGATGAGACACCGGGGACGTTCTCGACGGACATGCCGTGGCTGTGAGGAGAGAAAGGTGACGGCTCTTCAGCTCTCGAACTTCTGCAGTTCGGCGATCCCGCCCTCCATCGTCAGCGCCGCCAGCGGCGTGCCCTCCTCGACTCGCGTCTCACCGTCGCGGCGGGTGAGCACGAGCTTCGTCTGGCCGCTCATGTGCGACTTCAGCTCTTTCTCGAGCGCCTGCTGACGGTTCTCCGGAAGCTTTGTAAACGCCTCGCGGCCGCGGCACTTCGGGAAGGCCCGGCAGCCGAGCCACGGGCCCCGCTTGCCGTCGCGGAGGTTCATCAGGTCGCCACACTTCGGGCAGGCGATGTCGGTGACCAACGGCGGCGGTGACGGAAACTTGATGCAGGCCTTGCGGTCGAGGTTGAGGATGAACGGGGGCGGTTCGGCCGCCGCGGCCTCCTGGGCCTTCTTTCCCTTCGGCTTCACCGGCCGCGGCTTGTCCTCGACGAGAAAGTCGCCGAAGCGTCCCGTCCGCTTCACCATCGGCACGCCCGCCGGCGAGAGCAGGTCGATCTGCTCGGGGAGGAGGGGCCGTCGCTGCCGGTCCACCGGCATGGCATAGGAGCAGGCGGGCCGCTCCTTCGGCTTGACCACCCGCTTGGACTTCTTGCCCTTGGCGGTGAGCGCCGGGGCCGGAGCCTCCTCGATGATCTTCTCGTTGTAGCCCGAGCAGGAGAGAAACTCCCCCTTGCCGCCGAGCCGATATTCCAGCCGCCGGCCGCATTCCGGGCAGGCGTACAGAGACGGCTCCGACTTGCCCTTCTCGTGCGGCTGATCGAGCGCCTGGTCGAGCTTCGGCGACAGTTCGCTGTGAAACTCGTGGAGCATGTCGGTCCACTTCTTGGCGCCCTGCGCTACCTGGTCGAGTTCCCGCTCGATCCCGCGGGTGTAGCCGATTTCGATGAACTGATCGTGGAAGCCGCGTTTGAGGAACCCGGTCACCGCCTCGCCGATCGCCGTGGCGTGAAACCGCCGGTCTTGCTGGGTCACGTAGCCCCGGTTCTCGATCACGTTGATGATGCTGGCGTAGGTCGAAGGCCTGCCGATCCCCTCCTCCTCCATCTTCTTCACGAGCGTGGCTTCGGTGAACCGCGGGGGCGGCGCCTGGAACTTCTGCCGCGGCTCGATGTCGAACGGGGCCAGCTTGGTTCCCTTGTCGAAGTCGGGGAGCACCTGGTCGCCGTCGTCCCGCGGCGTGCCGCTGATCGCATAGAAGCCGTCGAACCGGAGCACGCGACCGCTGGCCTTGAAGACGGCGCCGGAGTCGCGGTCGCTCCGCCGCATCCGGACGCTGGTCGAATCCCATTCGGCATCCGTCGACTGGCAGGCCACGAAGCACTGCCAGATCAGCCGATAGACCTTCAGCTGCTCGTCGCTGAGGGCCGCGGCGATCAGGTCGGGCTCGCGGGCGGCGTCGGTGGGGCGGATCGCCTCGTGGGCCTCCTGGGCGCTTTCGTTGGAACTGGTGTAGGAGCGGGGCTTCTCGGGCACGTAGGCCGCCCCGTGCCGCTGTTCGAGGTAGCGGCGGGCCATCTCGACCGCCTCCCGCGAGAGGTTTGTCGAGTCGGTTCGCATGTAGGTGATCAGGCCCACGCGGCCCTCGTCGGGCAGGTCGATGCCCTCGTAGAGCTGCTGGGCGATCCTCATCGTGCGATCGGTCGACATGCCGAGCCGGCTGCTGGCGGCCTGCTGGAGCGTGCTGGTGATGAACGGCGGATAGGGCCGGGAGCGGGTGCGGGTGACGTCGATCGACTCGACCGTGTAGCGGGCCGCCGGGTCGGGCCGGCCGCTGAGACGGATGACGTTGCGGCCACGTCCCTTCCCCGATTCGTCGGTCGTCCGCACGACCTCGATGTCGAGCAGGCCCGCCGCCGCCGCCGCGGCCTCCACGCCTCCGGCGAGGTCGGCTACTGACGTGTTGTCGGCCTCGATCTTCAGCGGCTTGCCTCCCACCTCGACCAGATCGCAGGCCAGCGAGCGATGGTCGGCGAGCCACGCCACGCGGTCACGCACGAACGGCGGCCGGCCGCGTTCGTCGCGGCGGGCCATGAAGGTCGCCCACTCGGCGTGCAGCGATGCAGCCGCCGCGACGTCAAACGCCATGCAGGCCGTGATCTCCCACGACTCCGACGGCGTGAACGCCCGGATCTCCTGCTCTCGCTCCACCACGATCCGCGTGGCCACGCTCTGGACGCGGCCGGCGGAGAGCCCACCCGCGACCTTCTTCCAGAGGATCGGCGACACCTGGTAGCCAACGATGCGGTCGACGATCCGCCGGGCCTGCTGGGCCTCCACGCGGGGCATGTTGATCGCCCGTGGCGACTGGAAGGCCCGCTGCACCTCCGACTTCGTGATCGCGTCGAAGGTCACCCGCTTGGCGATCGCAGGATCGACTCCGAGCACCTGGGTGAGGTGCCAGGCGATCGCCTCCCCCTCGCGATCCAAGTCGGTGGCGAACCAGATGTCGCTGGCGCCCTTCGCGAGTCGCCGGAGTTCGGTGACCGTTTTCGCCTTGTCGCCGTCGATCTCGTAGGTGGGCGTGAAGTCATGGTCGAGATCCACGCCCGGCACCGGCTGCTTCGAGCCTTTGGGCGATTTGCTCGGCAGGTCCCGGATGTGGCCGATCGAGGCCTTCACGACGAATCCCGGCCCGAGGTACTTCTCGATCGTCTTCGCCTTGGCCGGGCTCTCCACGATCACCAGCTGGTAATCACCCTTGGGAACGGCCGCCGATCGCGGGCTTTCCGCGGCCGAACGGCTGCCGCCTCGACGGGCTGCGGCGGCTTTTTTGGACATTCTTTTGGCCATGGTGGGGGCTCGTCGGGGGCGAAGCGGTCGGACGTGTGGGGAGGCGGGCCAGGGACCATCGGGATTGGCGCAGGCAGCGCCAGCGCTACAATCTGCGACCTGTCGCCGCCCTGCGTGCGGCCAACCAGCGTTACCCTCCGCGATCTTTCCTTGTCAAGCCTCGGCGGTTTTGCCGTCGAGTCAACAGCCTACAGGCGGTTCCATGGCCGGATCCTTCGGAGTTTTTCGCCAGTACGAGAAGGCGGCCCTGGCCGCCCTGGCGATCATGGAGATGCTCGCGTTCTTCGTGCTCCCGCCGATCCTCCAGATGGGCGGGGGTGGCTCGGGAGGCCCCGATCCGCTGGTGGTGTCGTGGACGGGGGGCGGCCTTCGCGAGAGCGGCGTCCAGCGGGCCGTGATCATGCGGAAGGTCATGAACCAGTTCCTGGTCGCGACCATGGCCGCCTCCGGCCAGGATCCCTCGCGAATGCGTCTGGCAGACGATGAAAAAGACGTGGTCGACACCCTCCTGCTGGCCCGAGAGGCCGAGGCCAACGGGATCGTCATCAGCAACTCCGCCATCAACCAGTTTCTGGCTGAATGGACCAACGACCTCGTCCCGCCAAAGGATTTCGACGCGATCGTCGCCGGTATCGGCGGCCGCATGGGAATCTCGCAGGAAGACGTGTTCGAGGCCTTGCGGACAGTTCTGATGGCCCGCCGGATGGAGACCCTGCTGCTCGGCGGGGTCGGGTTCGAGGCCGCGCCGCCGGGCGTGCGGTGGGACTACTACCGCCGGCTCGAGCAGGGCGCGACCATCGAGGCCGTTCCCGTCGTGGTGGAGAAGTTCGTCGACCAACTCCCCGAGCCGGCCGAACCGGTGCTGCGGGCCTTCTTCGATGCCCACCGGGATGAGTTGCCTGAGGCCCGTAGCCCCGCGCCCGGCTTCCGGCAGCCTCATCGAGCCCGGTACGACTATCTCGTGGCCAAAGCTGGCGTCTTTCGCGACGAAGAGGAGAAGAAAATCACCGCCGAGCAGATCACCGCGTTTTACGAAGACCGCAAAGCCTCGCTCTTCCGAGTGAAGCCGGTCGAGACGCAGGAAATCGGCGTGACGAAGCCTGAATCAGAGACCCCGGATGCGGCGGATGCAAAAGACGACGCCACGAAACCCCCTGTCGAGGCGCCGGCGGACGCGACTGAAGGCAAGCCCGCCGCGGCCCCCGCTGGCGTGAAGGATGGCTCGAGTGTGACCCGCGGAGCGACCCGGCAGGTGGCGTTTCGCCAGCCATCAGCGGTAACCACCGAGGCTCCGAAGCCAGCAACTGGCGAGGCCGTGAAGGACGCGGCGGCACCCACCGCCCCAAACCCCGTGGCCTCCGGTACGGCCACGCCGGCTGCAACTCCAGCCGCCGCCGGCACCACCACCGACGCCCCAGCCCAGCCGGCGGAGTTCGAACCGCTCGACAAGGTCCGGGATGACATCGTGAAGCGGCTCACCGACGAAGCCGTCGACAAGCGGATCTCGGCGATCTTCGATGCCGTGAAGACCGACGTCGCGAAGTACGGGGAGTCACTCGCGCTCTGGCAGGTGGCAGGTGACGGTGCGGGCCCCGCCCCCTCGCCACCCGATGTCAAGAAGATCGCCGAGATACAGGGCCTCGAAGGGGGTACGTCGGACCTCCTCAACGCGACCCAGGCCTTCGCGGCCGGTGGCATCGGCGGCAGTTTCGAGTTTGCGGCGTCCCGAGAACTCGGCATGCGGCAGCAGCGATGGATCGACACGATTTTTGGCGGCGTGGCCCAGATGCTTCAGGCCGTCACCTCGCGAGACATCGACGGCAATCGATACGTATCCTGGAAGACCGAAGACCAGCCGGAGTTCACTCCGTCGTTTCAGTCGGCCCGCGAGGACGTGTTGCGGGCCTGGCGGATCGTCGAAGCCCGCCCGCTGGCCCGCAAGGCGGCGGAGGAACTGGTGACCGAGGCCAAGGAGGGCAAGACGCTCGAGGCGGTCGCCGCCTCCCGCGGTGGGCTCGAGGTCGAGAAGGTCGGACCGTTCACCTGGCTCACCCGGGGCACCGCCCCGTTCGGGTCCGCACCGGAGCGCTCGCAGCCTGAAGGCCTCGCCATGCCGGGGGAGGAAGTCATGCAGGCGGTGTTTGCCCTCGAGCCCGGCCAGTCGACGGTGGCGTTCAACGAGCCGAAGACGGTCTGCTATGCGATCCGGCTGGGGTCGTTCGAACCCGACGAGGCTCAGCTCAAGGAGCTGTTTATCGCGGCGGCGAAGGATCCCAGGCGGCTGGCCGCGGTGGCCGAGGGCGACACCCGGCAGGTCTACGATCGCTGGCTCGAGTCGATCGAGAAGAAGCACGCCGTCTCGTGGAAGCGGGAGCCCCGCGGCCCCGAACTGCAGTAACGGGTCAGCGGCGCGGCTTGAGTACGACCGCTGCCAGCGGGGGCAGCGTGAGGCTGAGCGAGAACTCGTGGCCGTGGTGTGGCTCGGCGGTCGCTTCGATGGCCCCGGCATTGCCGAGATTGCCGCCGCCATACCAGGCGGAATCGCTGTTGAAGACCTCGTCGTAGACGCCGCCGTGAGGCACGCCGAGCCGGTAGCCCTCGCGAGGCACGGGCGTAAAGTTGCAGCATACGATCAGGCGGTCGTGGGGATCGTGTGCCCGGCGGGCGAAGGCCAGCACGCTGTCCTGCCAGTTGTGGCAGTCGATCCACTCGAAGCCGAGGCCGTCGAAGTCGAGCTCGTGGAGGGCGGGTTCCCGGCGGACGAGGGCGTTGAGGTCGGCCACGGCCCGCGACAGCCCCCGATGCTGCTCCCCTTCGAGGAGGTGCCACTGCAAGCTCTCGTCGAAGTTCCACTCGGCCCGCTGGCCAAACTCACCCCCCATGAACATCAGTTTCTTGCCGGGGTGGCACCACATGTAGGCGTAGAGCAGCCGCAGGTTTGCGAACTTCTGCCAGTCGTCGCCGGGCATCTGGCCGATCAGCGAGCCCTTTCCGTGCACCACCTCGTCGTGCGACAGCGGCAGGACGAAGTTCTCGTGGAACGCATAGATCAGGCTGAAGGTGAGTTCGTCGTGGTGATACTTGCGGTGCACGGGATCGTGCCGCATGTACCGCAGCGTGTCGTTCATCCAGCCCATGTTCCACTTGAGGCTGAAGCCGAGGCCCCCCACGTAGGTCGGCCGCGAGACGCCAGGCCATGCGGTCGATTCTTCGGCGATCGTCAGTGTGCCGGGGAACTGCTCGTGCACCTGGATGTTGAAGGTCTTGAGAAACTCGACGGCCTCGAGGTTTTCGCGGCCACCGAAGCAGTTCGGCTCCCACTCCCCCTCTTGGCGGCTGTAGTCGAGGTAGAGCATCGAGGCCACCGCGTCGACCCGCAGCCCGTCGACGTGGTAGTGCTCCAGCCAGAACAGGGCGCTCGAGATCAGGTAGTTGGCCACCTCGTTGCGGCCGTAGTTGTAGATCAGCGTGCCCCAGTCGGGATGCTCACCCTTTCGCGGGTCTTCGTGCTCGTAGAGCGCCGTGCCGTCAAACTGCCGCAGGCCGTGGCCGTCCTTCGGGAAGTGGGCGGGCACCCAGTCGATGATCACGCCCACGCCGGCCCGGTGCAGTGCGTCGATCAGCGACATCAGCGCCTGCGGCGGACCGAAGCGACTCGTCGCCGCGAACAGGCCGATCGTCTGGTAGCCCCAGCTCGCCGACAGCGGGTGCTCCGTGGGGGGCAGGAGTTGAACGTGCGTGAACCCCATCTCGACCACGTAGGGCACGAGTTCCCGCTCGAGGTCGGCGTAGGAGAGCCAGCGGTGCGGGTCGTCGCCCGGTCGCCGCCAGCTGCCCAGGTGCAGTTCGTAGATCGTCAGCGGGGCCGCGAGCGAGTTGCGGGCGGCGCGGCCTGCCATCCAATCGCCGTCATGCCACTGGTAGGCCGTGAGATCGATCACCTGCGATGCCGTCCGCGGGGGCACCTCGGCCCCGAAACCATAGGGGTCGGAACGGTCGGAATGCCCGCCGTTGGCGTGCACCCGGAACTTGTAGAGCGTGCCAGCGTCGAGGCCCGGAACGAAGAGTTCCCAGACACCCGAGGGGATCCGCTTGTGCATCCGATGCGTCGCGGCATGCCAGCCGTTGAAATCTCCGACGATCGACACGCCGTCGGCATTCGGGGCCCAGACGGCGAAGTTCACGCCCCGGACGCCGTCGTGCGTCTCGAGGTGGGCGCCGAGCCGCTCGTAGCTCTTCCAGTGCCGGCCTTCGCCGATCAGGTGCAGGTCGTACTCGGAGAGCATGGGGGTGTGGCCGGCGATTCGGGGAAGGACCGTACAATCGTGACACACGGCAGGGCTTCGCGCCGCCGCGGGCGACGCAAACGACGGCAGGCGTGCCGTCGGTCGTGACGGATGCGACGGTGGAGGCCGGTGAGGATGGTCGACGAGACGGGCTACGAGCGGTTCGCGCCGGTGGAGCGGGCGATCG
>CAJBSQ010000432.1 GCA_903958265.1 uncultured Planctomycetaceae bacterium | reverse complement strand
GGCCGCTCGCTGACCCGCGGGTTAGAACCAAGGCAGGATCGCGGCGCTGCCGCGGCCGGCCGGGGATTCTTGCCATGAGTTGGTCATTCATTCGGGCGACGCTGTGGCGGCGGTTCATCGCCGGCGCGGCGGTCGCTGTGCTGCCGTGTTCGCCCGCTGTCCTGTCCGCTCCGCCGGCCACGCTTGTCAAGCAGGCCGACTCGCTGATCGACGCGCGGGGGATGACCCTCGCGCTGAACGCCACCTACGGGATCATGATCAACGGAGCGGTGAGCGCGAACGATGTGCTCGTGTCGGCGAACGGCTACCAGTACTGCGCCTACTACGTGAAGAACGTGACGAGTGGCACCACCTACCACGTGGCCGCGGGGCGGCGGCGGGCTCCGACGGCCTCCACCGCCGGCGGGGCCTGGGAGATTGCCGACCTGACCACGTCGACGTTCACCAACGGCCTCAGCGGCGGGGTGCCGTGGAACTCGCACTGCGCCATCGCCCTGGGCATCGACCTCGACAACGACAAGATCCACCTGGCGTGGGACATGCACAACAAGACGCTCCGCTACCGGGCCACGCCGGCCGGCGTCACGACCGCCTCGCCGGCGGCGTGGTCGGCGGCGCTGTTCGGCACCGAGACCTCGAGGATGGGCGGCTCGACCGTGACGAACGTCACGTACCCCAACTTCGTCCGTGACGCCGACGGGTCGCTCGGCTTCTTCTACCGCTACGGCACCAGTTCCAGCGGCTACTGGCAGACCCGCGACTACGACGGCACGACGGCCACGCCGTCGTGGAGCAGCGCCTTCGTGTACGACGCGGGCACGGGGACCGACCCGGCGACAGGCAGCGCGAGCCGCACGGCCTACCCGAACGGCTTCTCGATCGACCAGAACAACCGCTACCACATGACGTTCGTCTGGCGGGAAGACGTCAACGGCGGTGGTGACGGCACGAACCACGACCTCTGCTACGCCTACTCCGACGACAAGGGCTTGACGTGGCACAACAACGCCGGCGGCGTGATCGCCTCGCAGTCCGCGAGAACGAAGATCACGATCGCGTCGCCCGGGCTGGTCGTTCGGCCGATCCCGCAGGGCAACGGGCTGATGAACACGCAGGGGCAGGAGATCGATTCGAGTGGCCGGGTCCATGCCCTCATGTATCACCGCGACACCGCCAAGGCCGCCGGGGCGGTGGGCACGTTCACGCCGAGCGTGTCGAGCTACTTTCATTACTGGCGCGACGGCCTCGGCAACTGGCATCGCAGCCAGGTACCCTTTGACTGCACCGGTTCGCGGCCGCGGATGTATTTCGACGCGCAGGACAACGCCGTGGCGATCCTCGCCGACGGCTCACTCCGCGTGTTCGCCGCCACGAAGGCCTCCAACTGGACCGACTGGACGCTCGTCGGCACCGAGGTCAACTACCTGTCCGACTCGGTGGCCGATCGCGACCTGTTCCGCACCACCGGAGTGTTGTCGGTCTTCGAGCAGCGGCCGCCGTCGGCCAACCTCGCCGCGTCGGAGGTCCGCTCGCTCGATTTCATACCCACGTTCCAGGCCCCCACGGCTGTGCGGTTCGCCGCCGCCGATGGGGTGTGGACGGCTGGTGCCTGGTTGGGCGGTGCCGTGCCGGGGGGTGACGGGTTCGCGATCGTGGACGCCGGACGCAGGGCGACGCTCGATGCGTCGTCCGGCACCGCGTCGATCCACTCGCTCGGACTCGGCACGGCGAACGGCTCGGGGGGGTTCGCGGTGACGGGCGGAACGCTCCGGGTCGCCCATGCGATCGACGTGGGCCGCGAGGCGGGCGGGCGGGGCGATTACCAGCAGTCCGGCGGTTCGGTGGCCTGCGACCGGTTTGTGGTCGGGGAGTTCGTGTCGGAGACGTCCGGTGGCGGGGCGAGCGCGGCGGTCGTGTCGGGAGGCAGCCTGGCGATACGCGAACTCGCCGTGGCCGTGGCTGCGGGTGGGTCGAGCAGTGGTTCGTCGTTCACGGTGTTGGGCGGGACCGTCACGGTCTCCGGCGAGGTCGTGCTCGGCGATTGCGGCAATGCGGCGACGCTCGACGTGCAGGGAGGCACGCTCACCGTGGCCGGCGACATCGGGCCCGGCGTCAACGGTACGAACAGGGCGACGTTGCGGGTCGACGGCGGAGTGCTCGATGCGACCGGCAACGCGGTGAGGGTCGACCGGCTGGTGCTGGGCGGCGGCGATCTGCGGAACGCCACCACGCTCACCTGGAAGGAGGTGGCCTTCGCTTCGGCACCGTCGGCGTCTCCCTTCTCGGGCACCCCCGCGTTGGCAAGCGCGACCAACGTCGGCGGCGCCTGGTCGATCTCCGGTACGACAGCCTTTGGCACGGCGCCGCTCGAGATCGCCACGCCGGTGGTGCTCGCCACCGCGCAGGCCGCCGCCTCGAGCGGGATCACGGTTCGGGCTGGCGGTGACCTGCGGATCGGGCCCGGGCTGATCGCCGATGCCGGCCTCGTGACGCTCGCGGGGGGCACGCTCTCGGCCTCGTCGGTCGTGGTGTCGGCGGCGGCCAACGCCGGCTTCGACGCGTTCACGATCGCGGGTGGCCGCGTGGCCGGGTCTCCTGCTCTGACCGTGCGTGGCGGAGGCGTGATGACCATGCTAGCCACGGACCAGCTCGTCGTGCCGGTGTCGAGCCTCGTGCTGGACCTCGCCGCGGGTGGTG